>CACXDK010000327.1 GCA_902766345.1 uncultured Spirochaetaceae bacterium
TGCACAAGAAACTAATAATGAAATAATAAAAAGAGAAATACAAAACAGAATTTTTTTCATAAACACTTCCACTGTTTAGTATCACAACTTTTATTAATAATGTGGAGGTTTAGCAGCCAAAACCCCTATTATATTTTAGCACTGCTCATTCCTGCTGTCAAACAAATTTTTGCTACAAGAACTTTTATCCTCGCCGAATTCGTATATCCGTCAAGGCTACTTGATCGCCAGTAAGGGCAACATACACATTATTCAGGTCGCCCAAAATTGTCGTAGTGCTTTCAATGCTAATTCCAAGATTCTCAGCTTTAAGGATAATTCTGTTGCCCTTCTTTTCAAGAGCAATTTCATATTCTACGCCCTCTTTATTAAGCTTTTTCCAGGCATCCCAGCCAGCAAAATTATCCTTCTTTTTCATCTTAAACTTTGACTGGGCAAAATCAGTGTTTCCATTGTTTTCGCCATTAAGCTTTATTAAATCATATTCACAATAATCAGGACCACCAACAGAACCATCTTTAGAAGAATAAAGCACAATATACGGACAATGCCAAATTAAACTTGCCATAGGAAGAGTCATTGCATGGAAAGTAATTCTTAAGCGGTTTTCCACCTCAATACCATCCGTTGAAACAGAACGAGGCCTGTCAATCTGAACGTTTTTTATGTCCGACTCCATGTGATTAATATAGCTAACCTCGCTAACAATTCTAGGAATGTCTTCCGCAAGCGTCTCAAAACCAGAACTTTCTATGACTATGTTTTGAATTTCACAATGCTCACCCGTCAAACCTATATATGAAGACATAGTTTTTTCTGGTAAAGCAATCACAACTTCCTTTGCAAACTCAGGACCATTCATAACCAGTTTTATGTGATCCTCAAATCTTGAAGTAGAAATTTCGTAATGTTCAACACTTTCTTGAGAGTTTTCAGAATTTACACCATCTTTCTTTAAGAACTTTACAGTTTCCATTTTTCTGGCTGCAGTAGTAATCTGGTGCTGATTAAACCATATTTCCCCATATTCAAGATAGTGATACTCAAATATTGTCTTTTCATCGCTGTGAACACGCCTGTCAAAAGAGTCAAAAAGAATGATTGACGGAGCACTAAAATCTGCACTGCCATCTGTACAACATATACATTCAAACTTAATCTTTTTTATTCTATTATTAATCTCAATTCCTTTTGCAATATTCTCCCTGTATGCACCGCAGGAAAGTTTCTTTTCGTTTTCACTTTCCAGGGAATAAAGATTATTATTATTAGTGTTTGAGTCAATAATCTTAACCATTGCATCTGCAAAAACAGGATCATACTTATCGCCAGCACCCTTAATAAGTTCTTCTCGCACCATATAATCAGGCATTGCATCATGGTCTTTTCCAGTCGAAGTCATATACACATAATCACTTGCAACCTCGGCAATTCTTTTCATTTCGTCGGCTTCATTTTCACTAAAGTCTAAAATTTCACCAGAAACCCCTGCCAAACCAACAGAATTAAACATTGCGACATAATGAACTTTACTACAGTATTCATCATCCTTACCGATGTATCTTGCAATTCGTTTGGCATACTCAGCCGTAAGAAGTGAATTGCCTTTATTAAGTCCGTCTTTTTCTTCAATTTCAGAAACAATTGCAATAGTAGTCCTGTCAAACTGCCGCTGTATTCTTTTATTTTCACCCTGCATGTTCTGAATTTCAATTTCATGTGCATGTTCAACAGTATTGTTCATATCAAGATATGTAAACAAATAAAGGCTTATTGAAACTGCCACCATGGCAATATTTACAGGAGAAATTCCATAAGTAAATATCTGTATAATGCCAAAAATTATTGGAACAAATATGTACAGCACTAAAGAAATATAAATCAACCTGCTGAATATTGTCCTGTGTTTTCTAATAACCGTATACTGCATTATAGGACACACAACTGGGATTATATACGCAATAAGAAATCCCGTTCCTCTATGATATACATTCTGTTCATCAAAATAATAATACAGCTTTGAAAATGCAGAAATGACAGCCAACAACATTCCTATTGCAGACAAAATTCCTGTAACTGTAAGCCTTTTAGACAGAGACTTTACTTTGCCATCAGTCTTTAGCCAGTCCATAAGATACAGATTAAAACCAAATACAATGCCCGATGTCAAAAAGAACAGCATAAAGTTGCTTAATCGGAGCATTAACAATCCCTTTGGGGTGGTATCGCCGTCATAAATATAAGAAAATCTGTCAAACCACAATAAAAAGAATGCCATCATTTCCATGAGGATAAGTATTCTTTTTCTGTTCTTTGGCAAAAAACGTGTAAAGATTAACAGGAATGTAAGAATTCCACATGCACCGCATATAAGGAGCATGATATCTAATTGATATGTTCTTATAAGTTCTATCATCTGTATATGCTCCTTTTACTGTTTGAGCGCGGCTTCCATGCCAGCCCAGTCAACGCTTTTATAACTCTTAATAATTGCCTTTATCTTTGCCTCTTCCTCTGGCGGAATAGCATAATTATCAAGTTCTTTTAAAATCATTCCTACAGAATCATAATTCATCATAGGAATAACCATGGAA
>CACXDK010000328.1 GCA_902766345.1 uncultured Spirochaetaceae bacterium
ATGATGAGGTGTTCTTATGAATAAGAAATTTTTGGTTGCATTAGTTTTAATGGTTGCAGTAACTTTGGCAGGTGCTTTTGCAGAAGGTTCATCAGCTTCTCACAACGAGGAACAGGTTGTTGAACAGACTTCTAACGGCATGGGTTCTGCTATAAAGTACATTGCAGCTGCTCTGGCTGTTGGTATTGGCTGTATTGGCGGTGGTGCAGCAGTTGGAAAGATTGGTGCAGCAGCTATGGGTGCCATGAGCGAAAATGCAGAACTTTCTGGTAAGGCTCTTCCTTTCGTAGGTCTTGCAGAAGGTATTTGTCTGTGGGGATTCCTGGTAGCTTTGTTCATTATATTGATGTAATTACGAATGGAATATTTTGTAATTGGAGAACGTGAGCTTGTCCTTGGCTTCATGCTCGTTGGCGTAAAAGGCAGTGCTGTCTCTAACAGACAGGAAGCTTTGGATTCCTTTCTGCGCGTAACTGGGCAGGATAATTCTGTCAGCAGAATGCCAGCAGAGGACAGGCCTAAAGTTCTCATTCTTACAGAAGATGTTGCAGACATGCTGTCGGAGGAAATTAAGTCCTGGCAGATGAAAGGCAATGCACCTCTTATAGTGGAAATTCCCGGCTTACAGGGGCATATTGAGGGAAGAAAAACTCTTTCTGATGCTATCCGTGAAGCAATTGGAATTCAAGTTTAATGGAAAGTGAAGTATGGAAGAATTACGTTCAACAGAGGCTCTCGATAATGAAATTCGAAATGATGCCCGAAAGAAAGCTGAGCAGATATTAAAAAAAGCAGAGGAAACAGCACGTTCTCTTATTGATAGTGTAAAACAGAAAGTGCAGGATGAAGAAGCTTTGGCTCAGAAAAACAGTGATGAAAGGCTGGCTCTGTATAAAAAGAATAAAGAAGCTGCTTTACCTTTGGAAAAGCAGAGATATCTTGTCCTGAATATCCATAATGCAGTAATAGACGCAATGAATGAATATTTTGACGGTCTTAAAGAGGCTGAGCGTCTGGATATAATCCGTATTCTTGTTGAACGTTCCAAAGAGCTGCTTGCAGGTAAAACCTTTACAGCAGTGATAATAGGCTTTAAAAAAACGACTGCAGACAAGATGTTAAAGAAAGTTCTTGGAAAAGCTCTTTCTTCAAGTTCTTTAGGTGAGGAACATCTTATTGCTGATGAGGCTGTTAAAGGCTTTAACAGAAGGGAAGGTGTTGTCTTGCAGTCTGATGATGGCAGCATGGTTTGCCGTTTTACACTTGATGAGAAAATAAAAGAAATCCTTGATAAATATAGCCGCGAACTGGCAGAATCTCTTTTTTGCGGGAGGATCCCGGAATGATTACAGGAAGAATAACACGCATTTCTGGACCTATTGTTTATGCAGAGGGGCTTGAAAAGTGCGGTCTGTATGATGTTGTTGATGTTGGAAATAAAAAACTGATAGGTGAAATTATCCGTCAGGATAAAGGTCACGCTACAATAGAAGTTTACGAAGATGACAGCGGAATGCAGGTTGGTGAAGAAGTTGTCAGCAGCGGCCGTCCGCTTTCTTTGAAACTTGGTCCAGGACTTGTAGGAACAATTTATGACGGTATTCAGCGTCCTCTTAGAGAGATGTTTGAAACTGGCGGATCTTTTCTTTTGCCTGGTCAGAGAACAGAACCTATTGATCCTGAAAAAAAATGGGACTTTACTCCAACTGTAGAAGCTGGAGCTGCAATAGAACCTGGAGCTGTTCTTGGAACTGTTCAGGAAACAGGTTCAATTCTTCATAAGATAATGGTGCCTCCTTCTATAAAAGGGCGTACTTTGAAAACTTTTGCTGGTGCTGGTTCTTACACAGTTGATGATGTAATTGCAACTACTGAACTTGATGAAGAAATCAGGATGGCTCAGTACTGGCCATTGAGAAAACCTCGTCCATTTGCAAAGAAGATGGAAGTGTCTCAGCCTTTGCTTACTGGTCAGCGTGTAATTGATGTATTCTTTCCGTTGAGTAAAGGAGGAACTGCGGCTATCCCTGGTGGATTCGGTACTGGTAAGACAATGACGCAGCATGCTGTTGCAAAATGGTGCGATGCTGATTTGATTGTATACATTGGATGCGGTGAACGCGGTAATGAGATGACTGACGTTCTTACTGACTTTCCAAAATTGATAGACCCTCGAAACGGACGTTCTTTGATGGAACG
>CACXDK010000329.1 GCA_902766345.1 uncultured Spirochaetaceae bacterium
AAAAAGTCCAGGAGTGATTATGGATCCTATTATACTTGCTTCGTCTTCACCACGCCGTCAGGAAATTCTAAAATTACTAAACATTCCGTTTGTTGTAAATCCTCCAGACATTGATGAAAGTTTTACAGATAGTATTGAAATAAAAAAGATTCCAGAATATTTAGCATGCCAAAAAGTAAATGCAGTGGTCAGAAAAATCTCAAGTACACAGGAAATCGTAGGATGGGTATTAGGTGCTGACACAGTAATTCATTACAAAGGGAAACTTTACGGAAAACCAGACAGTAAAGAAAATGCCATGCAAATGCTCAGAACTTTTCAAGGAAAGTCTCATGAAGTCATTACAGGTCTTGCCCTATATAATGGAGAACTTCATGATATAGCCACAAGAACTAATATAAATAAAATACAATTTGCTCCAATGTCAGAAAAAGAAATAGAATGGTATGTAAATACTGGCGAATGGCATGGAGTTGCTGGCGGTTATAGAATTCAAGGATTGGCATCCTGTTTTATAAAAAAAATTGAAGGCCAAGAAAGCGGTATAATGGGCTTGCCTATTTTTGAACTATATGATATGTTAAAAGAGCAAAATTTTCCGTTTATACGGTAAATATTATTGCCGTCAAGGAAAAGAACGGTTCGTTACTTACTTTGATGTAATCTTCCGTGCTGGTAACAGTATCGAGAAATAAGGTTAGGTGGAATGTTATATTGAATAAAGACAATATAACTTCCGGTGAAGGAGTTAATCATGGCAGTAGTAACCATGAAAAGTCTTCTTGAGTCTGGAGTACATTTCGGACATCAGGTAAAGCGTTGGGATCCTCGCATGAAGAAGTATATCTTCGCAGAGCGCAATGGAATTCACATTATTGATCTTCAAAAGACAATTGCAGCAATCAAAGATAGTTATGAACAGATTCGTAAAGTAACTGCTGCAGGAAAAACAGTTCTTTTCGTAGGTACAAAAAAGCAGGCTCAGCAGGCAATTCAGAAGGAAGCTGAACGTTGCGGACAGTTCTACGTAAACAACCGCTGGCTTGGCGGTACACTCACAAACTTTGCAACAATTAAAAAATCATTGCTTCGTCTTAAGAAAATTGAAAAGATGGAAGTTGATGGAACATTTGAAAATCTTACAAAGAAAGAAGTTTCACAGCTTCTCAAAGAAAAAGAAAAGCTTACAAAGAATTATGGTGGTATCAAAGAAATGAAAGAATTGCCAGGAGCAATTTTCATTATCGATACACACAAAGAGCAGATCGCTGTAGCAGAAGCTCGCAGAATGCATATTCCTATCGTTGCTATCGTTGATACAAACTGTAATCCAGAAGGTATTGACTACCCTATTCCTGGTAACGATGATGCTATCCGTGCAATCAGTCTCTTTACTTCTATTATTGCTAATGCTGTTATTGATGCTGACAATGAACAGGGACTCAAGATTATTGAAACCTTGAATGATGATGATGACATCATGACAGATGCTTCTACAAAGAAAGAAGATGAGGAAATTGTAGACTACTCTAACTACACTCCTACAGAAACAAAAGAAGAAGATGCAGAAGCAAACAGAAGAGATGAGCAGGAATTTGTAGACGAAGATAAGCTCTATAAATAAGATTTAATACTGGAGACATATAATGGCTATCACAGCTACACAGGTAAAAGAGCTGCGCGAGCAGACTGGCGCAGGTATGATGGACTGTAAGAAAGCTCTTACAGAAACAAATGGTGACATGGAAGCAGCTGTAAAGTTGCTGAAAGAAAAAGGTCTTGCAGCAGTAGCTAAACGTGCTGAAAGAGCAACAAAAGAAGGTCGTATATTTATCAAACAGCAGGGCGATAAGATTGCTATTGCAGAACTTGTTTGTGAAACAGACTTCGTTGCAAATAATGAAGAATTCATTTCAAGCGGAAACAAGATTATCGATACAATCTTTGCAAAGGGATATACACAGGTAGAAAAAGAACTTTCTGATGTTTTGCTTGATTTTGCAACACGTACACGTGAAAACATGTCGTTGAACAAGGTTCAGGTAATTACAGTTCCTGAAAACGCTGTTGCAGGTATCTATATTCACTCTGATAATAAAACTGCAGCCGTAACAATCGTTAAGGGATCAACAGCAGATTGTGTAAAGACATTTGCAAGAGATTGTTGTATGCACCTTGCAGCTTTCACACCTGCTTACATTAAGCAGTCTGATGTTCCTCAGTCATACATTGATGAACAGACAGAAATTTTCAAGGCACAGATGGATCAGGATGAAAAGGTTGCATCTAAGCCAGAAAATGTAAAGGCTGGAATTTTGCAGGGTAAAGTAAAAAAACATCTTGCAGAAATCTGTTTCGTAGATCAGATGTTTGTTAAAGATGATAAAAAATCTGTAACAGCAAAGCTTGATGAAGTTTCAAAAGAAGCTGGTGCTAAACTTGAATTTGGTGAAATAGCTCTTTTGCTTCTTGGTAAAAACTAAGATTTAATTAATAGTGACGGTTTTTAAGCCGTCACTATATATTTTTAAAAACTATTATTGTTTAGGAGGAATTTATGGCAGGCGACAATGAAAGTCGTATGGAAAAAACCGTTAATAGTTTAAAAGAAGAATACAATTCTATCCGCACAGGAAGAGCCAGTGCATCTATTTTTGATAAAGTTCGTGTTGACTATTATGGAACACCTACTCCTCTTAATCAGGTAGGAACTATTTCTGTTCCAGAAGCAAGAACCATTGTTATTTCACCTTTTGATAAATCGCTTATTTCTGCAATAGAAAAAGCTATTCAGAAAGCTGAACTTGGCTTAAACCCAAGTAATGATGGAAAAGTTATTCGTATTGCAATTCCTCCTTTAACACAGGATCGTCGCAAAGAATTAGTAAAACAGGCTAAATCTGTAGCGGAAAACTACAGAACAACTATTCGTAATATTCGTCGCGATGGTAATGATGCATTGAAAAAGCAGCAGAAAGCAGGTGAACTCACAGAAGATCAGTTGAAACAGGAAACTGATAAGCTGCAGAAACTCACTGATAAATATATAGAAGAAATTAATTCAGTCTATGCAGCTAAAGAAAAGGAGATAATGGACTGAGTAATGGAAAATACTATAGAGTTAGATAAGAATAATTTACCTTCTCATGTTGGAATTATCATGGATGGTAATGGTCGTTGGGCAAAAAATAAAAATATGCGAAGAACTAACGGGCATGAAGAAGGATTAAAACGAGCTAAAGAAATAACAAAAGCAGCAGCAGATTTAGGAATTTCTTATCTGACTTTATATGTATTTTCTACAGAAAATTGGAAGCGAACAGAACAAGAAGTTGGCTTTCTAATGAATTTAATTCATACGCATTTAATAAAAGAGCTCCAATTTTATAAAGAAAATCAAATACGTATAAAAATGCTAGGAGACATTTCCGGTTTACCAAAGTCAATTCAAGCAGATATAAAAGAAGCTCAAGCTGATACAGAATCGTTCACAGGCTTAACCTTAAATCTTGCTATAAATTATGGTGGCAGAGATGAAATTATACGTGCAATAAAAAAAATATCTTCAACCAGTTCCGATATAAATTCTATTTCTGAAATTTCATTTTCAAAATACTTTGACGTTCCAGAACTTCCTGATTTAGATTTATTAATACGTACAGGAGGCGAAAAAAGGTTAAGTAATTTTCTTATGTGGCATTCAGCCTATGCGGAATTTGTTTTCTCTGATACATTATGGCCTGAATATACAAAAGAACGTTTTATAGAAGATCTGCAAGAATTTCAAAGAAGAACAAGGAGATTTGGAGCTGTACCAGTATGAACAGAAAAATAATAGAGCGTTTAGGAATTTTTATTATAGGACTCCCTCTTATTTTAGCCATTGTGTTCATACAAAGTCATAATCATTTAGCATTACATATTCTAATATGTTTGGTTTGTGGAATTTCTGCAAACGAAGCTTATAATATTTTTTCTACAAAAATTAAACTTATTCATA
>CACXDK010000330.1 GCA_902766345.1 uncultured Spirochaetaceae bacterium
AGCATCATCATTTTCAATTGGAATAATTTCATCATAAACTTTTGTATTCAAAACAGCAGGAACAAAGCCTGCTCCAATGCCCTGAATTTTGTGGGCACCAGCGGTTCCTTTTGAAAGAACAGGGCTTGATGCAGGTTCTACAGCAACAACTTTTACGTTAGGATTCTTTTCTTTAAGATATTCACCAACACCAGTCAAAGTTCCACCAGTTCCTACACCAGCAACAAAAATATCAACTTTTCCGTCTGTCTGTTCCCAAATTTCAGGACCTGTTGTCTTTTTATGAATTGCAGGATTTGCAGAGTTTATAAACTGACCTGGAATAAAGCTACCAGGAGATGCTGCATGAAGTTCTTCAGCCTTGGCAATAGCACCTTTCATTCCTTTTGCACCTTCAGTAAGAACAATTTCTGCACCATAAGCCTTCAAAAGATTACGTCTTTCAACACTCATTGTTTCTGGCAATGTAAGGATTGCATGATAGCCTTTTGCAGCAGCAACAGCGGCAAGACCAATTCCCGTGTTTCCACTTGTAGGTTCAATAATTGTTGCACCTGGTTTCAAAAGACCTTTTTCTTCTGCATCCTCTATCATTGCAAGGGCAATTCTGTCCTTTACACTTCCAGCAGGATTCAAGTACTCAAGTTTTGCAAGAATTGTAGCATTTTTAATTCCTGACTTCTTTGAATACCCATTCAACTGCAAGAGTGGTGTTTTTCCAATCAATTCCAATGCACTCTGTTTAATGTCTGACATAATTTACTCCTATGTTTATATAAAGTTTATGAAAAAAGTATGCATCAAAGTCTACACCTATGCAACTACTTTAAACTCTTAAATACAAAAGTATTAAATAGATTTACAAACACCACCCCTACAGGGATATACAATTTACATACAGAGCACAATGACATTACCATCATGCATCATGCAGTTTTGCGTAAATCTAAATTATTAATGTAAAAAAATTGATTTTTCGCTGAAGACTCAGCTTAACAAGAAAGACAGCAGAGGCACATCCGTCCATTGCGGAAATTCTGACGGACTAATGTTTCAAAGTAAATCTCCATTTTGTGCCTCCTGCATTTATTTTTATAAACTTATCCTATTGGATTGATAGGTTTAATATACAGGATATTGCATACCTTGTCAATAGGTTATACAAAATAAATTATATTATTCAGAACTTGATTGGGTACCATTCAGTTTTTCAGCAATCATGCGAACATTTTCTGCAGACTCAGATATTCTATCCGTAGCCTGACTAAAGTTTTCAACACCAAAAGCAATCTGCTTAAGAGCTAATAATATCTGTTCGCTTGCAACTGTTTGCTGACTAATAATGCTTGAAATTTCATTACTTGAATCAGCAGTAACTTCGGCACTCATTTTTATGCTGGAAAACTTTTCTTCAAGTTCTTTAGCTTTTTCACAGCCTTCGTTTACTTTTTCAGTTCCACTTTCACTCATTAATATGAGATGATCAGAACTCTGTTGAATTTCAGATATTTTTTCTTTTATTTCTTTTGTACCGTCAATAATACCATCTGCAAGGCGTCGAATTTCAGTAGCTACAATATGGAAATTCTGACCTGCTTCTCCTGCACTACTTGCCTCAAGTTCAGCATTAAAGGCTATGATTTTTGCCTGATCCGCTACAGAGTTAATAATAGAAACAATGTCCCAAATATTTTCTATTTTATCACTCAAAGATTTTATGCCTTCAATAGTTTTCAAGTTAGCGTCTGAAATGTCATGCAATTTTTGAAAGTTCTGAGCAAGAGTATCAACACCAGCAATAACATCCGCAGAAGTCTTTGCTGCAACAGAAGAAACATTCTGTATTCGTTTTGAAATAGTTTCTGACATGGAATGAGAATCTTCCATTGTAGTTACAATCTCTTTTACAGCAGCACTTTGATCCTGACTTGTTTGAGCGTTTTCCTTAGAAGAATTAACAAGTTTTTCCATTTCCACAAGCAAAGACTGACCAACGCTTGAATTATCTTTCATTGTTTTCTTTCTATATAAACGCAAAATAATATTTATAATAACAACAATAATAACAATCAAAAGTGGTAGCCTTGCATTCAAAGCAAATGTAACAGCATCAAATTTCTTAAATATAACAACATTCCAGTTTACCGCATCAATACGTCCAAAAGAACAGTAAACCCCAAAATTATTTATATTTTTCCTTTTTTGATTTATTATGTCCTGCTCAAATCCTTTTATAAAAGGAATAACTTCTGAAATTGGAGTTTTATCAGACAAATGCTGTAGATTTTTAGAACCTGTTGTTTCAAGTGAATCATTAAAAATATACATTTCATACCCAGCAGGCAAATCTTTGTACATATTATTAATAAAATCACTAAGAAGGATTCCTGTTCCTGCCATTCCAACAGGAGTTGTTCTATCAGTTCCCCTAATTACAACATTAAGCCACAAAGCAATCTCTTGAAGCTGAGCATTATAATTTATATTGAAATTATATTCTTCTGTTTCGTATATGGTCATGTTGTACCAATACTCAGAAGGCAAAGTCGGATCAACTTCATATTGAAATTGCATTCCATTATAAAATCGTCTATCGGCAGTAGAAACCCAGAATACAGATTTACTCTTAAAAGAGTCGGCAAAAGCTTGAAACTCCTCAAAAGCCAAATTCTTTACAGATTTATCTTTAGGATCTTCTATATACTTTATGATTATTGGAGAACGAGCCATCTGGCGTGCAAGAGCAAGCTGTTCCTTAAATCCACTTTCAAAATCCAGTTGCATAGTTCTCTGCAACTGCGTATGCAAAGCATTCTGACCTTGAATAAAAAGGAATCTAGAGCCCAAAACAACAAAGAGAATTGTTGCAGGAATAAGCAATACATATAAAAAACTTGATTTTTTGACTTTAGTAATATTCATTTAGCTTTCTCCAATAAACACTTACCTTTATTTATCGGAATTTATTCGCTATTGCTATATCAAATTCTTAAAACAGAAACCAATTTACATATAGCAAATATTAAAATATCGATAATTACAATTGTTGATCCAACTGGTGTTCCTGCCAATATTGAAGTAAAAATACCTGTAACAGCCCCAAATACAGAAAAAACACAGGAAAAAATAATAACATTCCTAAAACTCTTAAAGAGCATCATTGAAGAAATTGCAGGGAATATTATAAGAGCTGAAATTAAAAGAGACCCAACAAGATTCATTGCCAGTACGATTATTACAGCAATTACAGTAGCAAGAGCAATATTCATAATACGGGTTCTTGTACCACAGGCATAAGCAAAATCTTCATCAAAGGTAATGGCAAAAATCTTATTATAAAAAAATACAAAAAATATGATTACAAGAACAGAAATACAAATGGAAACAAGCATATCTGTTTTAGACAATGTAAGAATAAGAGTTGAACCAAACAGGGTGCTACATACATCTCCCGAAAGATTTGCAGGTGGCGAAAAAATATTCATAATAAAATATCCTACAGCCAAAGCACCTACAGAAATCATTGCAACCCCTGCATCACCTTTTACTTTAGAATTTTCTTTTACGCACAAAATAAGCACTGCACACAATATTGTTATTGGGAGAACAAAAATAGTATCGTTTGCAATTTTTAAAACAGACGCTACGGACATAGCTCCGAATGCAGCATGAGAAAGACCATCGCCTATATAAGAAAAGCGTTTAAGGACAAGCGTTACCCCTAGCAAAGAAGATGCAAGTGCAATCATTGTTCCTGTAAGAAATGCATAGCGGACAAAAGAAAATCCAAAATATGTTTTTATAGTTTCAAATAAGTCCATCACTTTTTGACTCCATTAAGATTTAAGTTCCCAAGATTTTCCAAGTTTAAGAATTTTATTTCCATATTTTTCAGCAGCATCCAGATCATGACTTATTGTAATAACAGTCATGCCTTCCATATTCATATCATAAACAAGTTCATACATTGTTTCTGTAATTTCTGCATCAAAGCCCTTTGCAGGCTCATCAAGAATAAGAACAGAACCAGCGGCACACAAAGTACGTGCAAGAAGCACCCTTTGTTGTTGGCCGCCAGACAGCTCTTTGAAACCTCTCTTTGCGAAGTCCTGAATTCCAAGTCGGTTCATATTAGTTTTTGCTTTTTCAATAGCGGCTTTGCTATAGAAAGGAAAGAGCCCAAGACTAGACTGACAACCTGAAATTACAATTTCCCAAACCGTTGCGGGAAAAGTTTTTTGAATTTCACTAGCCTGAGGAAGATATCCAACACCTTTTCTATTCCATTCAGAAGAATAATTTATGATTCCGCTCAGAGGTTTAATAAAGCCTAACATAGTCTTCATTAAAGTGGACTTTCCACTGCCGTTTTCACCAATTATAAAAAAGTAATCACCTTTCTCTATTGTGAAATTCAAATTTTCCTGTACGATTTTAGAACCATACCCTACGCAAAGATTTTTGCATTCCAAAAGAGCCATTTTAATTCCTATTTTTTATTTCAGAGCTTTCTTTAGAACTTCAAGATTATTTTTCATTGCAGAAAGATAATTTCGACCAGACTCAATTTCTTTCTTTGTTATAGACTGCAATGAATCCATTTCAAGAATTTCCTGATTTTTGCTCTTTGTGTTAGAAGCAATTGTCTTAGCAATTTTTTTATCACTCTTTTCTATAGTAAGAATACTATTAAGATTAAGCTCATCACACTTTTTTGCAAGGAATGTTATTGTTTCAAAACTAGCTTCTGACTCTGCACTACAACCTACAAAAGCTGCATAATATTTTAAACCGTAATCATCAGTAAGATAGCGGAATGGGAAACGGTCTCCAAAAAGAACTGTTTTCTTAGAAGCAGAAAGAACAGCTCTTTCATATTCAGAATCAAGACTTGTAAGCTGCTTGACATAAGAATCTGTATTTGCCTTATAAACACTTGCATTTGAGGAATCAAGTTTTACAATCTTTTCACAAAGAACTTCTGTAACAACAGCAGCATTCTTTAAAGAAAGCCAGACATGTTCATCATACTCTATTTCTTCTTCCTCATCATCATCGTGATGATGATCTGCATCATGATGATGTTCCTCGTCATGATGTTCATGTTCCATGCCTTCAACAATTTCTTCTTCACGAACTCTATCACCAAGAACTTCCAGCATATTTACAACTGTCATTTTTTTATTCTTAGCATTAGAAACAGCTTTTTCAACCCACTCATCGCTTTCTCCACCAACATAAACAAGCATGTCGCATTTTGAGATTTTTGCAACATCCTTTACAGAAGGCTGATAGCTATGCAAGTCTGTTCCATTATTCTGAAGCAAAGTTACATCAAATCGAGAAGCCTTGTCGCCAAGAATATTCATTACCCAGTCGTACTCAGGATAAGTAACACATACAATTGATTTTTTTGCTGCAAAAGCTACAGCAGATAAACTCATAAGAACTGAAAGTACCAATAATTTTACGATCTTTTTCATTTTGTCCTCTTTTTATAGAAAGTATTAAGCAAGACACTGTTCCAATCTGGAAACAATTTTTGCCTTATCATAATTTTTACCAATAAACACAATCTGATTTCTTCGGTCACCATATTCAGGATCCCAGTTATCACGAAGATATTCATCATCTTCAAGACATTCTTTCTGAGTTGCTTCATCCAAAGCAGCCACCCAACTAGCAACAACCATTACAGAAGAATTTCTTCCAGCCTGTTCAAAAAGAAGAACATCCTTTGGTCTATCCTTAAACCAGATATATCCCTTTGCACGAATAAGTTCTTTTGGGAAATCATCATTAATAAAGTTAAGGAATTTTTCTTCATCAAATGGCTTTTTATATTCGTATGCAAAACTTGAAATGCCGTATTCATCTGTAAAGCCACGATTGGAATCTGAAAGAGAATTTATAGCCTTCTGAATTGCAGAAGAAGAATCTACCATGTCATAATTGAATTTCTGAGTAGAAGTAATATTATCAATATCAACCTTACCCTGAATTGTCTTAATAATTTCTGCCTTTGGCTGAAAATCTCGGATAATCTGAATTACCTGTTCAATCTGACTTTCATTAAGCAAGTCCAGCTTATTAAGAACAATAACATTGCAGAACTCTATCTGATCAACAATAAGAGTTGTAATATCTTTAGAAGAAAGATTGTTTTCATCCTTTTCATCATAATTCTGCAAATCTGTTAAAAATTCACGGTAAATGCGATCTGCATCTACAACAGTAACTATATTTGAAAGATATACATTAGTATCAGGATTATCTTCCTCAAAAGCAAGAAAAGATGCTGCAATTGCACCTGGATCACTAATTCCAGAAGCTTCAACAAAAACAGTTTCAATAGAATCATTATCCGAAATTTTTTCTACCTGATGAATAAATTCTTCACGCAGAGTACAACAGATGCATCCATTCTGCATTTCATACATTTCACTCTGAGCAACTGCAGAACCGTTCTTTTTTATTATAGCAGCATCAATATTTATGCTGCCCATGTCATTCACAATAAGAGCAACCCTTCTTTTTTCCTGACGGAGAATTTCATTAAGCAAAGTTGTCTTACCAGAACCTAAATATCCCGTAATGAGAGTAACTGGTTTCTTATTCATATAAATTCCTATTTCTAATTATTTAAAAAATTTTTCTAATAATATGAAACAGGAAGTCTAATCGTTTAGTCGGATTTTTTGAGCAATAAGAGTATTTGCCTTAAAAAGAGATTTACATACAAAGGAAGAATTATGTCTTTCGGAAGCTTTAAAAACAATTACAATAATAGAAGAAACAAGAGCCACCCCTAAAAGCCTGATATTCTGAACAGAAATAAGAATGACCTGACAAATAGGACATTCTTCACCAGAACATTCATGATGGCTTTCATGTGCAATATAAAAAACAGAATAGACAGTAAATATTAAAAACAGAACTGCCATTGCAGTGCGCAACTTAGAAAACTTTCTTTTGTTCAACTTTGAGTTCTGCATTTCTGACAAATTCCATTAAAAGAAGAAAGATTCAGATTAATCTGAAGTCCAAGTTCTTCAGAAATCGATTTTAGATATTCCGAAGTTTTTTTATCTGAAAGATGAATTACAGAACCACATTTACAGCACTGAAAATGAATGTGTTCGTCACAATTACACTCTTCCTCAGAAGCCTGATAAACAAAACCATCAGAAACCATAGATTTATGCTTTACAAGCTGCCCATTTTCCGTCATCTTATCAAGATTTCTGTAAACAGTCGTCTTATTTACATTCACACCATGTTCCTTTAGAAACGCAGACAATTCCCCAGCAGTAAAGCCACAGTCAATTTTTGTCTGTATAAATTGAGAAATCAAGTCTGTTGTCTTAGTGTGATACGACTTTTGCAACATAGTTGCATTTTATACATTAAAATCATTTTTGTGTCAACAGGCATACTTTACATACAAATGCCCATAAAATACCCTTGACATACATCGTATTTTCCTAGAGAATTCAAAGACATATATGCAAGGCTTAATACTGAATGGTACTAAAAACATTTTTGAAGTTGAATGTGATGACGGCATTATCCGTGACTGCTCCATAAAAGGAAAAATTTTAAAATCCAGCAGAGGATACTACAATCCTCTTGCACCTGGAGACATAGTAAAAATCGATGATGCAACTTTAGAAGAAGACAAAGGACTAATCCTTGAACTTGTTCCACGCACAAATGAATATGTCCGCTGGAATGTAAAAAAACGTCAGCCACAGTTGCTAGCTGCAAATCTTGACTATCTTCTGATTGTAACAACACCAGATCAGCCTCCGTTCAGACCGCACTTCATAGACAGAGCTCTTGCACAGGCAGAATACGAAAAGATTACGCCTGTAATAGTCTGCAATAAATATGATTTACCAGCTGCAAAAGATGATGAGTTTCAAGAGCAGATTGAAGTCTGGGAAAAAGCAGGCTATACAGTCCTGCGTTTAAGTGCAAAAACAGGTGAAGGCATGATGGATCTTGCAGAACTTTTAAAAGACCATCTTACAGCACTTGTAGGACAAAGCGGTGTAGGAAAAAGTTCCATAATCAATGTGCTCGATAATAACGTTGTACTAAAAACAGGAAGCCTTTCACAAAAATACGGAAGAGGATGTCACACAACAACAAAAGGCGCCCTCATGCACATAAAGATTGATGAAGCTCTTACAGGCGGCATACGTGGAGTTACAGCAAACATAATAGACACTCCAGGTGTACGCCGTTTTCTTCTTCACGACATCAGTGCAGAAAATCTTGCCCTGTACTTTAGGGAATTCATTCCATTCCTTGGTAAATGCACTTATGGAATGAGCTGTTCACATCAGTCAGAAAAAGGCTGTGCAATTCAACAAGCTGTAGAAGAAGGGCACATA
>CACXDK010000331.1 GCA_902766345.1 uncultured Spirochaetaceae bacterium
CACCAAAAACCCAGCGCCGCACAATCAATATCAAGAACTTCTATGAAAGTGCACGCCAACAGAATAAAAAAATCTTTAATGAAGTATTTGATGCTGAACCTCAGTTCCTTTACTGTAACGCAACCATCGAAGAACTTTCGCATTTGAGCGAGGCCCTTTGTACAGTTTGTATCTGCGGTACTTTGGGAACTTATCTTGGTAACGCACTTGAAGAAACTTATGGTGTTCCTTATGTACGCACTATCAACCATTCGGGTGTAACCGGTTTTGAAACCTGCCTCCGTGGAATCGGAGATACAATCGGTAAGCGTGCAGAGGTTGAGGCCTACATCGAAAAGCAGCGTGCAATCTATATTCCTCAGATTGAAGAGGTTACAAAGCAGCTTAAGGGACTTCGCGCTGTAATCGGTATGGGACCAGGCTTTACTTATGAAATTGCACGTGTTCTGCAGGAATTTGGAATGAAAGTAGAGTATGCTCTTGCCTGGCATTATGACTATAAATACGATAACGGAAAAGTTCCTCCTGCATTGGAGCATTTGCTTAAGACTTCTCCAAAAGATATGAAGGTTGCTGTTGCAGACCAGCAGAACTATGAAGTTTTGAACATATTGAACCGTTATAAGCCAGATGTTTATTTTAGCCGCCATCCTGGTACAACTGTATGGGCAATAAAGCAGGGGTATGCTGCTGTTTTCGTTGCTGATGAATACACTGTCTTTGGATATGAGGGAACTCTTAGTTTTGCAAAACTTATTCGCGATACTGTAACAAATCGCAGTTTTGAAAAGAACTTGGCTGCAAGAATAAAATTGCCATATACAAAATGGTGGTATGAACAGCAAGCTGATAAGTTTATAAAACCTGAGGGTGTAAAATAGAAAGAGAATCTTTGGAATAGGTAATACTTATGGGAAAAAAATTAAATCAAATTTTACAATGTGTACTTCCAGTTTCTGGTGTAATTTTCGCTATTCTCATACAGTTTGTCTTTAATGATAGTCCTCTTCATCCGCCTGTTGAAAAGCATTATTACAATGTGTTGCTTTTTATTCTCCTTGGTGTGAGTATTGTACTTTTTGTAATTTCTGTTTTTCAGAAGCGGTTAAGAGATGCCCTTTCTTACAAAGGTCCTTTTTTCTTAGGTGCAGGAATTCTTTTAGCTTTGCTTAATTTGATTACTGCAAAGTTCGCTTTACTTCCAGTAATCTTTTTTCCTAGCTACGATAATGTTCTTGCAATATTTGTAGAGCAGACTCCGCTTTTGTTAAAGTGCATAGGATTTTCCTTCAGACTTCTTATTTTAGGAGTCTTCTGGGGAATTCTGACAGGTTTTATTACAGGAATTTTTCTTGGCTTTTCAAAAAAAGTTTATTACTGGATAAATCCTTACATAAAACTTATTGGACCTATTCCTTCAACTGCATGGATTCCGCTTGTGCTAACAACCTTTCCTACACCTTTTGGAGCGAGCGTTTTTATTATAGCGTTGGCAGTTTGGTTTCCCGTACAGCTTATGACAAGTTCGGGAATACAGAATACAAGCAAGGTGTATTTTGAGGTTAGCCGAACATTAGGTGCAGGAACATTCTTTCAGATTTTTAAGGTAGCTGTACCTGCTGCACTTCCTAACATATTCCAAGGAGTATTTAATGGAATTTGTGCAGCGTTCATTGCTCTTATGACTGCAGAAATGTTCGGTGCAAAATATGGAATAGGTTGGTACATCAGTTATCAAAAAGCCATGATGCTTTATTCTGGTGTATATGCAGGACTAATAATGATAGCCGTTTTCTGTACAGTTATCATTACTGCTCTTTTTCAAGTTCGCAAGCGTCTTTTGAATTGGCAGAAAGGCCTGATTAAATGGTAGAAAAAAAAGTAAAAATAAAACCGAAAGGAGATTTTATGAAAAAATCAATTTTAATTAGTGTAATTACACTGTTGGCAATTTCTTTTATGTTTACTGCTTGTAATAAAAAGCAGGAGGCTTCTTCTCAGAACTCTTCACAAAAAGTTGTAAGAATAAATTTTCAGACTGGTACACTTTGTGCTGCTCCTGTTCATGTAGCAATGAAGATGGGACTTTTTGATGAGGAACTTGAAAAAATAGGTCAGAAAGCAGAATACGTGCAGGTGGTTGAAGGTGGCGCAACTTTAGGCGAAATGATTGCTTCTGGTAAAGTTGATGCTGGTTACGGATTGTATGCTACACAGCTTCAAGCAATGGAAAACGGACTTCCTATTTCTTATACATCAGGAATACATGTCGGTTGTACAAAGTATTATGTCCGTGCAGATAGTGACATTTATTCTGCAAAAGATCTTCGCGGAAAAAAGATTGGCGTTCCTGGATTGGCAGATTCCAGCGTTATGAACCTTAAGCGCAAACTTATGGATGAAGGTATTGGCGTTACTGCTGATAACAATGAAGTTGAATTTGTAGCTTATGCTTCAAGTGATCTTGCAATTGCACTTAACAATGGAGCTGTTGATGTAATTGGTGCTCATGATCCTGTAGCAACAAAAGGTGAACTTGCTTATGGCTTCAGAAAAATTCTTGATACAGGAATAGATGAGAAGTTTGTTAATGAATACTGCTGCCAGCAGTTTGTTACTCACAAACTTTTGCGTGAAAATCCTGAAGGTGCCGCTGCTGTAACAAGAGCTTTGCAGAAGGCGAGTGCTTATGTTGAGGCAGAACCAAGGGCTACTGCTCTTCTTCAGATTGAAAACAATCTTGTTGCTGGTGATCTTGATTTTAATGCAGCACTTCTTGACGAATTGAATTTTATTCCAAGTCGCTCTTTGGGTAAAAAGACTTTTGA
>CACXDK010000332.1 GCA_902766345.1 uncultured Spirochaetaceae bacterium
GCCTGCATTTACAAAAAGACTTATTACTCCAGGCTTGTTAGCACCAAAAGCTTGCTGAAATATCATTTCCTGCGAAACATGATGCAGGATTACACCAATAGCAGCCAAGCCCCTAAGCGATTTTGTCACAGTAAGTGATGAAGAATCTTCATGAAACTGAGATTTTCCAAAGCCAGCAAATTTTCCGCCCCATACACAAAGGGCAATAAAAAGCAAGTAAACGGTATAAGTTATGTACATTATGATTATTCCTTTCTAAAAAGTATAACACAGGTTTTAAATTTTGGAAGAGCAATGTTCGTTCCCTTGAAAAAAAGTCTCTATATATGGTAACATTATAATACTATGAGTGTAAGGAACATATTGATAGTTGGTGTAGGCGGACAGGGAGCACTTCTTGCTTCTAAGACGCTGGGACAAGTTCTTCTTGATGCAGGTTATGACGTAAAAGTCAGTGAAGTACATGGAATGAGCCAGAGAGGTGGCTCTGTTGTAACTTATGTACGTTACGGAGAAAAAGTTTATTCTCCAATTGTAGACAAAGGCGAAGCAGATTACATTGTTTCATTCGAAATGCTTGAAGCTGCCCGTTATGCAGACTATTTAAAAAAAGACGGTCAAATTGTAGTAAATACACAGCAGATAGACCCAATGCCTGTAATTACAGGTGCAGCAGAATATCCTTCAAATCTTCAGCAGCTCATGCAGGATAAAGGCATAAAGGTAGATGCACTAGACTGCCTTACTCTTGCAGAACAGGCAGGAACTTCAAAAGCAGTAAATATAGTACTCATGGGGCGTCTTTCAAAATACATGGACTTTGGCGAAGATAAATGGCTGGCTGCAATAGAAAAACTGGTAAAACCTCAGTTCCTTGAAGTTAATAAAAAGGCATTTAAATTAGGACGTGGAGAATAGAATGGCATTAAAATATTTCCAAAAAGAAAAAGAATGTATGCCCATTGAAGAACTTAGAAAGCTTCAGGGAAAAAGGCTTGTCGAAAATTTCAGACATGTATACGAAAATGTAGAATACTACAGAAAAAGATGCGAGGAAGCAGGTATTACTCCTGATGACATCCACGGTCTTGAAGATTTGGACAAAATACCATTCACCTGCAAAGACGATCTTCGTCAAACATATCCTTACGGTCTTTTTGCAGTTCCACGCAGTCAAGTTGTACGCATTCATGCATCATCGGGAACAACTGGTAAGCAGATTGTCGTAGGCTACACAAAAGAAGACCTTGACATTTGGGACGAATGTACAGCACGTCAGCTGGTTGCAATCGGTGCAGATGAAAATGACATTGTTCAGGTAGCTTACGGTTACGGTCTTTTTACTGGTGGCTTCGGAGTACATGGAGGAGCAACAAGACTTGGAGCACAAGTCATTCCAATTTCCTCTGGAAATACAAAAAGACAAATTACATTCATGCAGGACTTAAAATCTACAGTACTTGCATGTACACCTTCCTATGCAGCATATCTTGGTGAAACACTCAAAGAAATGGGACTTACACCAAAAGACATCTGCCTTAAAGCTGGCATTTTCGGTGCAGAGCCTTGGACAGAAGAAATGAGACGCGACATTGAAAAGTCGCTTGGCATCAAGGCTTATGATATATATGGTCTTACAGAAGTTATGGGTCCTGGAGTAGCTTACGAATGTACTGAGCAGAAAGGAATGCACGTAAACGAAGACCACTTTATTATAGAAACCATTGATCCTGAAACAGGCAAAAGACTTCCAGACGGCGAAAAGGGAGAACTTGTATTTACAGCAATCACAAAAAAAGCATTTCCTCTTATGAGGTTCCGCACAAAAGATATTGGTGTGCTAAACAGAACCCCATGTTCATGCGGCAGAACCTTTGTAAGAATGTCAAAGCCAATGGGACGCACAGATGACATGCTCATTATTCGCGGTGTAAACGTATTCCCAAGCCAGATTGAAGGCGTGCTTTTGCAAAACGGATATCCGCCAAACTATCAGATTATTGTTGGTCGCGTAAACAATACCGACACATTTGAAATCAAAGTAGAAATGGTTCCAGAAAAGTTCAGCGATGTTATTGCAGAAATCAACCAGCAGGAACGAGAGCTGTCAAATGCATTGCTTAACGTTCTACAGATAAAGGCTAAAGTTACACTTGTTGCACCAAAGAGCATTGAACGCTCAGAAGGAAAAGCAAAGCGTATCATAGATACACGTAAACTGCACGACTAAACTCAGGAGGAAACAGAATGACAATTACACAGATTTCAATCTTTATAGAAAACAGAAAAAATGCCCTTTCTGAACTTACAAAAGTTCTTGCAGAACACAAAATCAGCATGCGCACAATTTCTATTGCAGACACAAGCGATTTTGGTATAGCAAGGATTATTGTTGACAATCCTGTGCAGGTGCAGGCAGCGCTTGAACGCTCTGCATACATAGTAAAGGCAACTCCAGTAATCGCTCTTGAAATTCCAGATGAAGCTGGAAGCCTTAACAAGATTCTTAAACTCCTTGCAGATAACAACCGCAATGTTGAATACATGTACGGTTTTACAGGACACAAATCTGGCAGTGCTTACATGATTATTCGTTGTACAGACATTGCAGAAACAGAAAAAGTTCTTGATAAAGCTGGTATTCACATGGCAAGTCAGGAAGAACTCAAGGAGATTTAATTATCATGAGCTGTACCGCCGAAGATTTGAAAAAGGCCCGTGAGTTTTTCGGTAAAGACATATATGCATCAAAAACAACAGGAATACAGATTGATGATGTAGGAGATCATTATGCAAAATGCTCTCTTAAAATAACCGATGCTCACAAAAATGCTTATGGCGGTGTAATGGGAGGTGTAATATTTACCCTTGCAGACTACACCTTTGCCGTTGCTTCAAATTTCAACACGGTACAGACGGTTTCTACAACAAGTCAAATAAATTTTACAGGCATGGCAAAAGGTGGAATGCTAATTTCAGAATCAAAGCTCATAAAAGATGGACGCACAACATGCCTGTATTCAATAGATATCTGCGACGAACTTGGAACAAAAGTTGCATTCGTCACAGTAACAGGCATGAAACTGTCGCATTAAATAACTTCATTCAAGCTGCCCGTGCGGTAGCCTTGAAGATCAAGTGAGATGTAGGAAAAGCCCGCGTTTCTAAATTCCTGCACAATTTCTTCCCGATATGCAAACAACGATTGCAATTCAGAAGGTAGCACTTCTATACGTGCAAGATTTTCACCATGAAGCCTTACCCTAAATTGCGAGAATCCAAGGCCCAACAAAAAAGCTTCTGCATGTTCAATCATGCCAAGTTTTCGTGCAGTAATTTCTTCACCGTAAGGAATTCTACTTGCAAGACATGCCAGCGAAGGCTTATTCCAAGTGCGAAGCTCGGCTTCTTTTGAAAGTTCCCTAATATCTGCCTTATGAAGCCCGCATTCCATTAGAGGACTTTTTATGCCAAGTTCAGAAAGTGCTTTTAACCCAGGTCTGTAATCTCCCGTATCATCAATATTACTTCCATCGCATACGCAGGAAAGATTCCGCCGCTTCGCCTCGGCAATTATCATGTTAAATATTTTTTTCTTGCAGATATAGCAGCGGTTCTTTGGATTGCTGCATATTTCACTGTCAGAAAGCACATCAACATCAAGCTGTACATGCTCTACATCTAGACTCTTGCATAGCGATACAGCTTCATTAGATTCCGCCTCGGACAAAAATGCAGTTTTTACAGTAATTGCAACAATATTTTTACCAAGCAAATCATGAGCTGTTTTTAAAAGAAAGGCAGAATCTACCCCACCCGAAAAAGCTATTGCACAGCTCCCCAAAGATTTCAAGTAATCACAAAGTTTTTCAAATTTATCATGACTATCATTCTGTATACTCATTCAGAAAGAAGCTCCAATAATGCAGCACGGTCAACAGCTCTGACTGTGCTGCGTATTTTTTTATATTTAGGAATAAAATCCTCTGGCAAAGAATAATTATCAAGTTCTGCAATAATATTATCCGCCATGTTAAAATCAAATGCCTGCACACATTCTTTAAGTGCAGACATTGCATCATCAATCTGTTTCTGCGATATATTAGGTTCAGACGGTGTAGCCGCTTTCTGCGTACTTATAGCTTTACCACATAAATAGGCAAGTCTATCTTTGTATGCACGCCAGTCAGACAATAATGTTGGAGTTCTTTCTTTAATGTCTGCAACACCATGCTCTTCTCCCCTTTTAGCTTCATCACCCGAAGCCTCCAATTCCTTTGCAAGAGCAGAAAGCTCCATTGCTCCAATCAGTCTGGCAGAAGATTTTAGAGCATGAACAAGAACCGTATAGTTAGTCCAGTCACCATCATTTGCATACTGTTCCGTTTTTTCAGATTTTTCTTCTATTGAATCCCAGAAGATATTTACAGCATCCATGAATGTATCCATGCTACCACAGTTCTTAACAGCCTCACAAATATCAACACCGAACATCTTCTTAAACAAAGCATCAGAAACTCCTCTACCGCCTGATGCTCCCCCTTCCTTTGATTTTTGTACAACAAAGCCCTCATCACCTTCATGAATCATTTTTTCTGCAGGAAGGTAACGGCTCATCATAGCTTCAAGTTTAGCAGAGTTTACAGGCTTTGAAATATAATCTTCAAAACCGCTTGAAAGGAACATTTCTCTTGCACCAGTTATAGCATTTGCAGTAAGGGCAATACAGACAGCCTTTTGATTTACCGAAGAAGAGTCTGCACGCAGTTCTGCAAGCATTTGAATTCCATCTTTGTTCGGCATAAGATGGTCAATAAAAATAATATCATAAGGGTTTATTTTCGCAACAGCAAGTGCACTGTCAGCATCATTTGCCGTGTCTATATTTATTCTTGTCTGCTTTAACAGTCCCTTAATTACGGTCAAGTTCATAGGAGTGTCATCAACAACAAGAATATGTGCATTCGGAGCTTGGAAACTTTCATGATAAGAGACAGCTTCTGTACGAAGTCCTTTAAGAGCATTTTCCATAGTGCCAAACTTATCCCAGTCACGAACCTCCTGTTCTATATCAAAATAAAACTTACTACCCCTTCCATACTCACTTTCAACTTTAAGAACAGAACCCATCTTTGAAAGCAAAGCACTAGTAATGCTCATTCCAAGTCCAGTACCTTCAATAGAACGATTACGGCTTTCTTCTATACGCTCAAAAGGCTTATTAAGCTTTTCTATATCTTCTTTTTTTATGCCTATGCCTGTATCAGTAACACAGAATGAAAGTGAGATTTTATTATCAGCTACTTTTTTAAATCCAACCTCCATATTAACAGAACCTTTGTGAGTATATTTTACAGCATTAGTAAGAATGTTAAGAACACACTGTCTTATGCGGGTTTCATCTCCAAAAAGTCGGTATGGGGTATCTTCATCCACCCTCACTTTAAATTGCAAAGACTTACCTTTTGCACGCAGTTCTGTCATTGTACACAAATCATTCAGCATGCCACGAAGATCATAAACAGAGTTTATAATTTCCATCTTGCCAGCTTCAATCTTTGACAAATCAAGAATGTCATTAATTATTGCAAGCAAAGATTTTCCGCTGGACATAATATCATGAGCATAGGCTTTGACATTTTCTTCACTTGACTCGCGTAAAATCATCTCATCAAGACCAAGCACAGCATTAATTGGAGTGCGTATTTCATGCGACATATTCGCAAGAAATAAAGACTTTGCCTGATTTGCACGATCTGCAATATTCCTCTGCTCTTCCAGTTCCTGCATATAACGGAAATGTTCCGTTTCATCAGAAATTACATAAACCTCACCAGCTTTATGTCCATTTGCAGTAAGAGAATCTTCTTTAATAGTATAAATTCTATCCTGAATTGTTACAGACTCTACATTCGAAAAAAGTTTTTTTATGTTCTCTAAAGTTTTCTCTGGGGCATCTGTGAGTCCAGAAAACAGGCTTCTAGCTTTTTGATTGCTAAAACTTACAGTACCATCTTCACGGGTAGCAATAATGCCTTCTGAAACATTTTCTATTACAAAATCCTGAGCCAGACCTTTTGTATCAAGAATGTCATAAAAGAAAATTGCAATACACAAGACAATAGAAGCAAGGGCATAACCAATGCACGTGATATCATAGCCAGGAATGACCTTACACAAATTAAATACATAAAATAATCCGTCAAAAAATACAACAAGAAGTATTAACAACAGTTGCTTTATTTTGCGGGGATTCTTCTCTTTAATCAAAGAAGCAAACAAAAGAGTTAATCCATACGCAATATAAAATATTAAAAGGAATGTATATATATGATGGAGAATACCGTACTTTAATATCAGGTGAGGGAAAATTCCCCTATTCACAAATTCTATTGAAGTATAATACAGAGTGTTGTAGCTAGCGGTAATGACAAGAATATAAATTACAGCATGAAGAATAGAAGTCACAGAAACTATGCATTTATATATTCTGCCTTTGCACAAAAGCATGACAAAGACAAGAAGAGAAAGAGGAATCCACACTCGCCCAAGATATGACACTTGCCACGCAAGGATGGCTTCTCTAAGAGACTGTGCATGCATAACAGCAAAATAACCTGCAGTGTTTATCAGTGTTGAAACACAGTAAAAGAACAGCCAGCCATGCAACGGCTTAGACCATTTCTTAATGATGTATGCACACATAAACAGCATAAGGATAATACTGGCATACTGCACGCCAAGCAGAATATTATACAGTGACATTGTAGGCATGACCGTATTCATGTTTTATATTATAGCATCAATACTTTAAAAATGATAGAAAAAATATCCTTCGGTTCAAAAAGTTTTACAATACAAAGGCAAAAACAGCATTTATATGATTTTTTTTATAAAATTTTATACTTTTTTTATAAATTTCAGCATTTAGAGGTTGTATTTTTTTTTTATATGTTACTACAATAAGTAATATAAACTTTATATACGGAGAGACATAACAAATGACACTTTTAAGACGATCACTTTTCATGATCGCAATTCCAACCGTAATTTTATTTCTTATAATGATGTTTATTGCATCTCACAGGCTTAAGTTCTATGCATCACAGCAAATGCAGGAAAACCTCATGGCTTCTAGCGATGCGGCTTCTGAGTATGTAATGAGCTTTATGCAAAAGCCAAGAATCCTTTTGGAAGCACTTACAGATATCTTTTTGAACGGAACATTCGATACAGAACATGAAAATCTTCATGCATTTACAAATCTTACACAGTCTTATACCGACTCAACAGGATTTTACGGCTACATTGACGGAACTTACTATGATGGTACAGGATGGGTTCCAGATGCAGGTTGGGATCCGACAAGCCGTCCTTGGTACATCGGAGCTGTAAAAGAGCCAGACAGCTTTGTCTATTCAGATGTTTACATAGACGATCAGACAGGCGGCTCTGTAGTAAGCATTTCAAAACAGGTCTTTGACTATTTGCATAAATCTCTTGGAGTTGTTTCTGTTGACTTTCCTCTTGAACATATAAAGGAGGCACTTAAAAGCAAGTGCCAGTACGAAGATGAAAGAATGTTCATCCTTACGGATAAAGGTTCGTTTGCAACCCATGAAAAATATTCGGCTTCCGATAACATTGCAACTGTTGACAACGGCACATACAAAAATATTGCCGACAAATTCCTTGCAGGAAAAGATGAAATATTTTCTGCTGTAACAGATGGAGTTCCTTACTATTATAAGTCAACACCAATTGAAGGGACTCACTGGTATTTTATTTATGGACGCTCTGAAAAATCCGTCAATTCATTTGTAAACAAATGTGCACAGATTATCGTCCTTTCGTTCATGGTTCTGTTTGCTGTAATATTCATAGCTCTTATCATAATCCTTCGTGGCATTGTCCGCCCTATCCGCTTTACGGCAGCTGCCCTTTCAGACATATCTAGCGGAGACGCTGACCTTACACGAAGACTTACAGTCGTGCCAACTTCAACAGAAATAAAAACAGTAGTCAGCAGTTTTAATGAGTTCGCAAAAAAGCTTCAAGACATGCTTGGAACAATAAAAAGATCAAGCTCAAATCTTGATGTGGTTTCGGCAAACATGAAGAACAACGTTTCTTCTGTATCAAACTCAATGACAAATATTCGACTGAGCATTGGGAATGTTCAAGATCAAATTAAAAAGCAGTCAGAAGGTTTTGATGAAACAGCATCCGTCATAAAAGAAGTTGCTTCAAGCATATCCACCGTAAACAGCATGATTGACTCGCAGACAGGAAGCATCCGCGAATCTTCGGCAGCTGTAGGTCAGCTTGTAAACAGCATTGAACAGATAAGTTCGTCTATGGAAACCATGGCAAAATCATTCAGCCAGCTTGACAGTGAAGCCCACAGCGGCATGTCAAAGCAGGAAAAAGTAAACGAAAGGATTTCGCAAATTGAAACCCAGTCCCAAATGCTACAAGAAGCAAATACCGCAATTGCCTCCATTGCCAGCCAGACAAACCTTCTTGCAATGAATGCAGCAATCGAAGCTGCTCATGCGGGAGATGCAGGAAAGGTTTTGCAGTTGTTGCAGATGAAATTCGAAAACTGTCAGAAACTTCTTCAAGCCAGTCAAAGACAATTGGCGAACAGCTTAAGAACATTCAGGATAGTATAGAAGAAATTGTATCGGCATCGCAGGAATCAAGCAGTGCTTTTTCTGGTGTTTCATCACGCATTCAGGAAACAAATATTCTTGTACAGTCTG
Source organism: uncultured Spirochaetaceae bacterium (assembly GCA_902766345.1). Next base: position 8,766 of record CACXDK010000332.1, read on the forward strand.
TAAGAAATTCTCTAGAAAAGCAGAATACCGATTCAAGAAGCGTTATAACCTCTCTTGAAAGCATGGATAAAAACACGGAAGATGTCCGTAAAGCTGCAATGCAGATGGCAAATGGAAGTTCCCATGTTCTTGAAGAAATGAACAGATTGCAGGCTTCTGTTGGTGAAGTACGAAACAGTATGGATGCAATGTCGGATAATGCACAAAGTGTTGTTAAGAGTGGAATGAGCCTTGACAAATGCGTAGAGGAACTGGATCATAACGTTACCCAGCTTGGTTCTGATGTAAACAGATTTAAAACGGAATAAAAGAAAAGATTTCAAAATAGAAATCCCTGTACATTTTTGAATAATGTACAGGGATTTTTTTATTTGCCTTGCATGACACAAGCTTTTACTTCTTCTTTTTCTTCAAGTTGAATGAAGGAAGATTTAATGAATCTTTGAGCTTAGATTCCCTATTTCCGCTCCTAGTGTATTTTTCATAAGCAGCCATGACTTCCTTTGCTTTCGGCTCAATAACTTTAAGATCTTTTTCGTTAAGACCGTTGTCAATACACGCCTTTCTTACCTGTGCAGCCTGCTCCTTTGTAATTTGGTCATTATCCCATGCGCAGACCTGCTGGGTGTACTGAAAAATTCTTTCAGTCTTTTCAAATCTTTTTGGTCCGGAAATTCCATTGTTCTTCAGAATTTCATCACGTTTCTGGATTTCTTCTTCTGTAGGTTCACGAATATTTCCCTTTTCGTTGTATCCCAAATTGTCGATTTCCTTTTTGATCTGGGAGTAATTCTTGACGTAGTTAGCTACATCATCACTTGTGATTCCTAAAGATTTGTCTGCTGCAAAAATAAATGAAGCTGCAAATAAACAAAGCACAGACAATGCAATTCTCTTTACGATCTTATTCATAGACACCTCCTGTTTTGGTCCGTGACATAAAAATAACTAAAACTAAATGCAAAATCAGCTATATCTATAAGTTTAACAGCCCACTAAGCAAAACGCAACAAAAATATTGCAAGGCAGAATTCTTTCTTTATTACCAAGTCTACAAAAAAAAGCCCTCGTAATCACTTCATTACGAGGGCTTTTTGCATTAACTCAACTATTACAACGCACCAAACTTACACAGCTGGGAGCATACACCACAGCCCACGCACAAGGTTGCGTCTATATGAGCTTTGCCTTCCTTCATGGAAATTGCAGGACAGCCAATCTTCATGCACATTTTGCAAGAACGGCATTTGTCGTTATCAACTTTCAGAGCAGGCAAAGGCTTTACACTCTTAAGAAGCACGCAAGGTCTTCTGCTTATGATAAGACTTGGACCTTCAAAAGCAAGCTCTTCCTTAACAGCCTTTTCACACTCTTCAATGTTATATGGATCAACAACGCGAACATGCTCAATGCCCATAGCCTTTGCAAGAGCCTCAAGGTCAATGCGTCCTGCAGGGTCACCGTAAAGATTCTTTCCCGTCGTAGGGTTCTGCTGGTGACCAGTCATGCCAGTAATTGAGTTATCAAGCACAATTACAGTAGAAGCAGACTGATTATATGCAATCGTAGCAAGACCAGTCATGCCGGAATGAACAAATGTAGAATCGCCAATTACAGCAACAGATTTCTTTTCATTTTCTGCACCACCTGCCTTGTTCCAGCCGTGAAGCCCCGAAAATGACGCACCCATACACAAAGTAACATCCATTGCAGAAAGAGGAGCAACAGAACC
>CACXDK010000333.1 GCA_902766345.1 uncultured Spirochaetaceae bacterium
AATGCATTCTGATACATTCTTGCAGGTCCGCCACCTCCTGCTACCAATATCAATCTTGTTTCTGTGTTTGAAACCAAATAGTCTATTGCCATTGAACAAAAATTACGAAGGAACTCAGTATCTGGCTTTTCTGGTGCAATAATTGAGCCTCCTACGCTCAATACTTTAGTTATCATAAAATCCTCCTTAGTAGATACCTATGATTGCAGGAGCATTCCATAGGGAACTGTAATTAGATTCCGTACCACGAGCTTCTTCCCATATTGATTGCAGGGCGTAAGACCGAGGTCGTTTTACTATTCTGCTTTTTATGAATGGTGATTTTATCTGATTCCATCCTCTGCAGAATGAAATGTGCTGATTATCTATATTTCCAAAATAATAATCTTTTTTGTCTATAATTTCTGTAAATGGTGAATATTCAAGACCAGCTCCGAGTGCTATATCTACAGGGAACCATCCGTATTTTTCAAAATACAATTCTGTCCACCAGTGGTTTTTTGTTGTGTATTGTGTGTCTATTAACACTCCTCCAAGAGGAACAGCTGGAATTCCTGCTGCACGACACAATGCTGTAAATATGATTGCAAAACTATATGCATCGCCAGTTCCTGTAGAAATTAAATCTACAGGAGAGACTGTTGAATAGTCAGTTGTGCTATCAGATTTTGTATTGTCTATTATTGTATAATTTTTAATCATATAATTATATATGAGCTTTGCTTTTTCATAATTATTTTTTGTTTTGCCAATTATTGTATTTTTTAATTCTGTTACTTTTGGATTAAGCGATGGAACACCTTCGTCTTGTGAAAGGTATGATTTATACAGCATTTTTGTTTTGTCTGAATAATTTCCTACCTTGTTTGGAATTATATTTGAAGTAATTGTATATGTTTTTACTATATGAGTCGCAGAATATGTTGTGTTCTGGTTTACTATCTTATCAAGAGAATCTTGAAATATGATGTTGAACATATCATCTTGAATTAAAGGTTCTGGAGAAATCGAGTTTGTCGTTACTTCTGATTGGAATGTGGATTCCTGTGGACGTGGCATGTATAGTGTTATTAGTGCATCAGTATGTTCTGTTTCTGGTTTTATGTTTACACTTGTTTGTAATACATAGGTACGAGGCCGTGAAAATGTTTTTTTTCCGACTGGAAAAGATATTTGTATTGGAAATGGTTCACTCTTTCCTCGTTCAGTTTCTACGTAAACTCTACCTGAAACAGCATTATCTGGTACTCTTAGTTTTATTTCGTCGTCACTCCAGTATTCATAGTCATAATTTGATGAAAGAGCTGTAATGAAGTCATCTTCAGAAGCGGTTTCTTGATTTTCAGAAAAATAAACTTTTGAATTGCCTCTTGAGGTATTAAAATTCATTCCTGAAATAGTTATTGTTTGTCCTATTATAGCAGTTTCTGCATTGTTTTCAGTTGTTATAGATTGAATTATAGGAATTGTTGCTTTAGGATCTTGTCTGACTGTTGTAGGAATGCTGGATTTGTTTGCAAAAAAAGCAGGGGTTGAAACACCAGCTTGTGTTATGACTGTAACAAGCCCGTCCTGCACATTCGAAGGTAATTTTATTTTTATTTCTGTATCATTCCAACTAATATATTTGCTATTTGTTATTCTGGAATTTGCAATACTGACGTAGGAGTTTTCTTTTAACTCTCCAAAATTACTGCCCGTTATAATAAGAATATCCTCCGGTGATGCAATCGGAGGATTTATTGATGTAATAATTGGTTTTTTCGAGCTTTCTTTACCTAAAAATAAAGAAAGCCCTACGGCTATCGCCACACAGGATAAAAAAGAGACAAAACGAATCAACGGTTTTGTTTTTAATAATCGCTTGTATGACGAAAAAGAACTCACTTTTCAGTGCCTATCTCGAAAGAAAGTATCGGTGATGAAAAATGAATAAAGAAACCTTTCTGATTTTCCTGTTTCTGCTGTGTAGAGTCATTAATAGGACTGAAAACATCGTAGCTTGTCAATGATACTCTGCTGTCTTCTGTATTGTATGATGTTGGATTTACAAAAGCTGTTCCAAATGGCATTACTGCAGCTGCAACGGAATTGTGTGCCTGAAGTTCTGCTGTATTTGGCTTTTCATCACCCAAGAAAGATACAAGGTTTGTAAGGTTTTCATCTGTAATTACGCTTGCTGTAGGAAGGTTGTAAGATGACATTCTTGCAACTGGTGTAAACTCCTGAACAGGTGTTTTTACTCCAGCCTGACGTAATGGGAGAATAACTGCAATAACAGCAGCGGCTGCTGCACCGATGAACATATCTTTTACTATGCCCTTTGAAACTTTTCCGAGTTCCAGTGTTCTGTGGGTAACTTTCTTGTATGAAAGTCTTGCCTGCAAACGATTGAAACTGTTATTCTTGTCATTTTCACTGAATGAGAGTCTGTTGCTGTCTGCTGCAAAAAGAGAATTTAATCCTCTGAGTTTTGAAAGCTGTGCCTGACACTTTGGGCAATTCTTTACATGAGCTTCATACTCTTCCATATATTCTAATGGAAGCTCATTGTCGAGGTAAATTGAGTGAACGTCTTTGTTAGGACAGGTAAACATCGTCTTCTCCTATTAACTTTAATAATTGTTCTCGCGCACGGAATACACGAACTTTTACATTTCCTTCGGTGATTCCTAGCACTTTACCTATTTCCTTGTAATTCATTTCTCCGTATTCTCTCAGAACCAGTACTTCTTTGAGCTTTGGAGGTAGCTTATCAAGTGCTTCTTTAGCTTTTTCGACAGTCTCAGCTTTTAAAAGGTCTGTTTCTCCACTTTCCATGTGCTGTCGGCCTTCATATAACGCCTGGTGATAAGCTTTTGCTTCTCTTGTCTTACGTTTAGCATAATTCAAAGAAGCATTTTTTACAACGCGTATCAGCCAATATTTAGCATCATCAAGTGACGGAAAAACCAAACCTTTTTCATTGGCCTTTATGAAGGAATCATGTACTAAATCTTCGGCAGCTTCTTCGTCATTCACTATACGAAATGAAACCTTGAAGAGTAATTCCATTGTCGCGTCATAAATTTTTCTAAAGTCCTGTGGATCCGAGCAATTTATTTGGTTCGGATTCTCAGTCTCTTTACTTATAGAAAACACAGTACCCTCTTTATGGTTACACAAAAAAAATATTTTTTTGTGTCTAATTTCTTTTCCAGATAACTCCATTAGGCGTATCTGTCAAAATAATGCCTCTTGCAGCTAAAATGTTTCGTATTTCATCACTGCGGGCAAAATTTTTAGCTTTTTTAGCTTCTGTTCGCTCTGCTACCAGCGCATTTATTTCTTCTGCTTCTGGATCATCTTGAACAGAAACAGTTTCTGTTGGAGTAGAAAGCAGTTTTTCTGCACTGTCTGAAAGTTTCAATCCTATGACACTGTCCATTCTTCTTACCAACTCAAGAGCTTCTTCTGTTGAAAGATCAGGATCTTTTACAGTTTTCTGAATCAGGCTAAGAGCGACTGGTGTTGAAAGATCATTCTCCAGAGCTTTCTGGAAATCTTCAATAAATGCACGTGCTTTTTCTGACAGGCCTGAAACATTTGCGGCTTCACCTTTTTTATAGGTTTTGTCCGCCATAAGTGCTTTTGCACCTCCTGCTGATTGAGCAAGTTTTGCAATGCGCTGTACTAATGCCTGTCGTGCATTTTTTGCACCATCCATTGCTTCCCAGCTGAAATAAATCTGCTTGCGGTAATGGGCTCCTAACAGGAAGAAACGATAGTCCAAAGGATCGTATCCTTTATCTATTAATGACTGAAGTCTTAAAAAGTTACCGGAAGATTTTGACATTTTTGAACCTTCTCCGGCTTCTGCGGATTTTTTATCTTTTGCAATGACCAGAAATTCGTTGTGTAACCAGTAATTAACCCACTTTGTTCCTGTTGCACCTTCGCTCTGTGCAATTTCATTTGTGTGATGGATAGGAATGTGGTCAATTCCTCCTGTATGAATATCTATGTGTTCTCCAAGATATTTCATACTCATTGCAGAACATTCAATGTGCCATCCAGGATATCCTCGTCCCCAAGGGCTGTCCCATGTAAGTGCCTGATCTTCAAATTTACTCTTTGTAAACCAAAGTACAAAGTCGTAAGGATTGCGTTTGTTTTCATCAATGACTACGACGTCTCTTTTTCCTGCTCCTGTTTTTAATTCATCAAGATTGAGGTTTGCAAGTTTTCCGTAATCTTTATATGTACTTACATCAAAATATAGATTACCACCAGCCATGTATGTATGACCGTTTGCTTCTATTCTCTTTATAAGGTCAATCATGTCTTGTACATGTTCTGTTGCTTTGCATACTACGTCTGGGCGAATGATGTTTAGTCTGTCAATGTCTGTAAAAAATGCATCTGTATAAAATTTTGCTACTTCAAGAACTGATTCATGGCGTTCCTTTGCAGTTTTAAGCATTTTATCTTCGCCTGCATCGGCATCACCAGTAAGGTGTCCTATGTCTGTAATGTTCATTACATGTTTTTTGTCATATCCCAGGAATGTAAGGGTTCTGTCAAGAATGTCAAGGAATACGTATGCCCTGAGGTTTCCTATATGTGCATAGTTGTATACTGTTGGCCCGCATCCGTAAAAACCTGCATATCCTGGTGTTATTGGTTCAAAATCCTGCATTGTGCGGCCCATTGTATTAAATAAACGTAATCCCATAAAACCTCCAGCCGCAGTTTGAATTGTTGCGGCAGTCCTGTTCTTTCTATATAATAAAAAATTATGAATAGCATACGAAAAATAGGCGAAAATATCAAGAACTCGACATTTTTTAAAGGATTGATTAGCTATGATGAGCCTATGGAACGGCATACGACTATGAAAGTGGGTGGAAAGGCTAAGGCTTATATTGTTCCGGAAGATGCCATTTCTGCTGCTGTTGTTGTACAGGAATGTAAGAAAAATGATGTGCGGCTTGTCGTTTTAGGTGGTGGAAGTAATGTTATTGTCGCGGATGAAGGTATAGACGGTATTGTCTTGTCTACAGAAGGCATAAAAGATATTTCTTTTTGTTCTGAACATAGGGAAATTCAGCTTGATGATGCACCATGGAAAACTGGAACTCTTGTAAAGGTGTCCTGTGGTGCAGGGGCATCCATGAATGATATTGTTGACTTTTGTGCTTCAAATGCGTTATGGGGAATGTCTTGTTTTGCAGGATTGCCAGGAACGGCTGGCGGAGCTGCTTATATGAATGCCCGTTGTTATGAAAAAGAAGCCAGTGATGTTGTTTCTGAAGTTTCTTATATCAATTTAGACAAATTTAATGTAAATGCAAAACTTAACGTTGCGGAATTTGTTGAAATGTACCATAATAGTAAAATAGACTGGAGTTATAAATCTTCTCCTCTTGCAGTTGGTCATAATCTGATTGTGGGGGTTAGTTTCTTATGTGTGGCTGTAGAGGATGATAAAGCTCCGGAGCTGATTTTTGAGCAGAATAGAAAATATATTGAAGATCGTACTGCAAAGGGGCATTTTAAAGCTCCGAGCGCAGGAAGTGTATTTAAAAACAATCGGGCTTTTGGAAAACCTAGCGGAATGCTGGTTGATGAAGCTGGATTAAAAGGATTTACCATTGGAGGAGCTCAAATTACTCCTTGGCATGGTAATTTTATTATAAATACAGGTAATGCAACAGCTTCTGATATAAGGAAACTTGTTGAAACTGCTAGAAATCGGGTTAAGGAGATGACGGGTTTTGTTTTGGAACCTGAAATTATTTTTATATAATGATACACGGGGTTTATACCGAAAATAACAATGGAGTGCTATATAGATGTTACAGTTGTCTTTTGTAAGTTTTAAGGCGAATTCTTATGTTTTTGTAGAAGGAACGCCTTCTAATGATAGGTTTTTTATAATCCAGACCGGAAAGGTTAGTTGTTACCATGAAACACCTATTCCTGGAAGTTCTCTAAAGATTCTTGGTCCAGGAGACTTCCTTGGTGTTATTCCTTGTATGTCTGGTCACAGCCATACTGAAACTGTAATTGCGTCTTCTGATGTTACCGCTATTGTTGTCCGAAGGGATCAGTATCAGGAACTTATTGTTCATAATACGCCGATTGCTTTAAAAATTATTCGTTATTTTGCACGTGAAATGAGATTTATGAATGATATACGTGCCAAAATGACAGTTAAAAAGACCTCTGGGTCAGATTCTCCAGAAGAACTGTTTAATATTGCTCAGTTCTATGAAGAAAAGGGATTTGATGCTGTTGCCGAGTATGGATACTATCAGTATTTAAAAGTTTCTCCTGAAGGAGATCATGCGGATATTGCAAAACGTCGTTTTGCAAGCTTGCGTAAACATACTAATGTAAAATACTTGGAAGCTCCTCCTGAAAATGTTCGTTTGTATCAAAAAGATAATATGATTTTTTCTGAATGTCAGTCAGGCTCGGATATGTATATTATTCAGGAAGGTTCTGTTCGTATTACCCGTGTTATTGAAGATGATGAAGTAACTTATGCCCTTCTTCGTAAAGGTGATATGTTTGGAGAAATGGCTCTTCTTGATAATAAGCCGCGTTCTGCAAGTGCTATTACTCATGAAGACAGTAAAGTTCTTGTTATTAATGCCTCTAACTTTGAGCAGATGGTAACTTCTCAGCCTAGTTTTATTGCTCGCCTTACACAGATGCTTGCTGATCGTGTTTGGTCTATGTATCGTCAGCTTGTTAATGGTCTTCTTACAGATCAGAGAGAGCGTATGGTTGATATGCTTGCTCTTCAGATTGAAATTATGAAAGTTCCTGGTGGTAAGGGCGTTCCTTATCAGACAGATTTTACCCCTCAGGATATTGTTAATATGAGTGGTATTCCAAGTGCACAGCAGAATATTGCATTGAATCAGCTGTATTCTGACCAGAATGTAAAGGTTAGAAACGGTAAGATTAATATTCCTGATGTTGATGAACTCATAAAACAGGCAGCATTCTACCGTAATCAGCAGAATCGTCGTCTTAAGTCTCAGTCATAAGGTTTTATGAATAAAAGATTTTCTTTGTTGTTTGTATTTTTAGCATTCTCTTGTTTTGCGTTGACAGCACAGAATTTGGTTTCCGCAGATGTATCAGAAACAGATGATGCTGTTACTGGAACTGTTTCTTCTGATGCGGGGTCTGTGTCGGTTTCAATAAAAAAGCCGTCACGTAATCCTGCTACCGGTAAAGAAACTCAGGCTCAGTCTGTTCCTGACAGTTTTGGAAACGTAAAGCTCGGCATGTCTGTAGATGATGTAAAATCCATGCTTATGAAGGATTCTCAGTTTGGCTATAGGGGCGATAAAGATGTTTCTCTTATGGCTGGTGAAAACAGAACCCTTATTGAAACAGATTCTGCCAGATATGCTCCGTATTCTTTTCTTGATCGCTGTTGGTTCCAGTTTTACGAAGATAAACTGTATATAATGACTATAAATATGAATCAAGAAAAGCTTGATCATTATTCTGTATTCAGCCAGTTATGTGAAAAATATGGCACCCCGACATCTCTTAATCCTGATAAGTCAGAGTGGGTTAGTGATACAGTTATAGTGGCATTAGAGCGTCCTCTTTCCATAAAGTATACGGATCGTGTAGTTATGGAAAAAATACAAAATGCCTCTTTCGTTGAAAAAACAGCAAAAGAAAAAAATCGCGAACAGTTCCTTGAAGGTCTGTAATATATGATTTTCGTAAAAAAGTATTTTCCACTTTATTTAGTTGTATTAATGTCCTTGTTTTCTTCTGCATGTTTTGGTGCTGGGAAAAAGATTGAAATGCCTGTTCGGGATTTAGTAATTTGCAAAACTAACGGTGGCACTGTTGCCGTAAAAGCTGAAATTGCGGCTAAAGATCCTGAACGTCAGCATGGATATATGGAAAGAAAAAAAATTCCTGATGGTACAGGAATGCTTTTTGTCTTTGCAAAGGATGAAGTGCTGAATTTTTGGATGAAAAATACCCCACATCCTCTGTCGATTGCATATATTGACAGGGACGGTATTATAGTAGATATATTTGATATGACCCCGTTTAGTCTGAGTAGTGTTACAAGTACACGTTCTGTTCGTTATGCACTTGAAGTTCCTCAGGGGTGGTTTGAAAAAAACGACATCTCGAAAGGAGATGTCGTTCAAACTGCGGATGGTAACCCTATAAAAATTTTCCAGTCTTTTTTATAATTCCTGTTCAAGATTTTTTAATTGCTGAATGGCAATCTTATCTTTAGGGTCTATTTCAAGTACTGTCATAAAATATTTTCTAGCTTCTTCTTTATCGCCTTTTTTCAAGCTGAGATATCCGAGGTTGCTTATGACTTTTGTGTTGTCTGGATCAAGATTGAGAGCATCACAAAGACTTTCCTGAGCTCCGTTTAAATCCCCTGTTTCCAGCTGACAGATAGCAAGTTCATTGTAAGTGTCGGCACTTTGGTCGCCGCCTTCGCATTCTTGTGCTTTTTCAAATGCCTGTCGTGCTTCTGAAAAACGTTCAAGCCTGCGAAGTCCCCAGCCCAGCAGGAACCAAGCATTCCAAACGGCAGGATTGTCCTGTATGAATTTTCGGATTTCTTCAAGACCTTTTTCTTCTTCTCCGCGTGAAATAAGCTCGTATGCATTATGAAAGCGTTCGTTTTCAAGATTACGTGAATTGATTTTATTCAACATTTCCTGAGCACGCTCGATTTTATATGTGCCATTTTCGCCAAGCTCTTCTTCTTTTGTATCAGCCGTAAGCCCTATATAGCTTTCAAGGCAACTTTTTGCTTCTGAATAATTATGTTTTTTTAGATAAAAAAACGCTGCATTAAAAAATGCGTCAGGCAGTTCTGGCTCGCTATCCATTGCATCGCGATAATGAATAAGGGCATCGTCATCGTATGCGTCTGCATCATCATAAAGTCCTGCATTGCGATAGTTGTCTGCACGCTGGTCAAAAAACAAAGCCATATTCAGGATTATTGCCTTATTCTCTGGTTGAATTCCATGAACTGCTCGCCAGATTTCTTCTGCAAGTTCCCAGTCTTCATTTTTTGTTTTTAAAATTGCAGCTTCCGAAAGCTCTTTTACAATGTTTGGACGGGCTTCCTGAATTAATTTTCTGTAGTAATCAAGGTTTTGATTTGATCTGTCATACGCAAGAACTGTTAATATTCCTGCAAGAACCTGTTCCTGTGTAAGATTTTTTAAATCTTCACAGGCTTTTTCTTCGGAATCCTTTTTTTGTACAGGAAGCTCAATTGCAGGATCAATATGAATATCTTCTGCTGAAAGTTTAAAACCTTCTGGCAGTTTTACAAAATAAACAGAGTCCAATGGATTTGCGGGATTCATTATGTATTATGCTCCAGTTGGCTGCTGAGCAGCATTATTCTGATTTGGTTGCTGACTGTTTTCCAAATCGGCTTTTCTGACTGTTGTCAAATAATTGTTTATATGAACCTTATAAGAAAGAGCTACTGTTGCATCGTTAAATCTGATTGAAACTGCAACAATATCTTTTCTTCCTTCAACTGCAGAGGTTTCTGCTATTATGCCTTTAAGTTGAATTATTTCATGAGGTTCTTCAAATTCAAGAGACAACTGAACTTCTTTGTCTTTCAGAAACTGTGCAAGTCCAAGAATGAAAACCTTTGCACCACCAAAAGAAATATCATGCAAAATACATCTTCGAGGAACATTCTGGATAAGAATTGAACATTCTTCTGTATGAAGTCCAAGTTTGCGGCTTGAATCTTTTGTAATGACAATACGCTCTTCTTTGCGGCGCAATGAATTTATATTTGCGTCAATTACATGACCAATTTTTTCAATTAAGTCATCAGGCGGACGCTGTGTAAATGTCAAGGAAACTATAGCAAGGTCTTTGCTGTTCATATATGGCATAACCTGAGATACTTTGCAAGAAATAAAGAAACTTACTGTTGTTCCATCAGGCTGCATGAACCAATAGCGAAGGCTCATTGTTGGTGGGTCTTTTTTTGTTACCTGCTGAAAAGCACCACTTTTTGTTCCCACTATGATACGAGCTAAAGAAAATGATGTAGAATTTATAATGCAAGGCCACTGACCTTCTGCGCATTTTATGAAAATCTGGCGAGGATCCATGCCAAGTGTACGTATTATATCTTTTGTGAAAGTTAATTCGGTATTAAGATATGTTTCGTAATACTTCGTTATTTGCTGAGTGGTAGTAATTGCCATATCCTTTATAATAGTTTATAACTCGATAATTGTAAAGTCAAAAATCAAGGAAAAAGTAACTGATTAAGTTTAGTACGGATAATATTGTTTAAACATCAGTAAAAAGGTATTATGATTTTATGAAAAAATATCAATATGTATTATTTGATTTTGATGGAACAATTTTTGACACTTCTAAAGGAATTTACAAATCTTTTGATAAAGTTGTTGAATATTATAATCTTGATGTTCCTGATAAATCGGTCTATGACACAATGATTGGGCCTCCTTTGCGAGAAAGTTTTTCAAGAGTGTTTAAATTTCCTGAAGAAAAGCTTGTAGAAGCTATGGGCGTATACCGCAAGTATTATTCAGCTTCTGGAATGTTTGAAGTTCAAGTGTATGACGGTGTTATTCCTTTAATAAAAAGTTTGCATGAGGCTGGAAAAATTGTATGTGTTGCCACAAGTAAACCTGAAATATATGCAAAACAGATTTTGGAACGCCAAAATATGCTTGATCTGTTCGATTTTGTTGCAGGAAGCGATATGGAAGAATCTAAACGTGTGAATAAGGTTGATATCATACGTTATGTACTGAAATCCTTAAATATTGAAGATAAAAAGAATGAGTGTGTGCTTATTGGTGATACACATTTTGATGTTGTTGGAGCAAAAGCTGCTGGCATTGACTGCATTGGTATTCTTTATGGTTTTGGTACGAGACAGGAACTTGAAGCTTATGGAGCTAATTATATAGAAGAAAATCTTCAAGATGTACATAATCTTATTTGTTCTTGAAATCCGTATCAATATATAATAATGCATAAATATGCATTGAAAAATAATATATTTTTTTATATCATGCAAATATGAAAGAACTTGAATTAAAGTATGGCTGTAACCCGAATCAGAAACCTGCACGGGTGTATATGGAACATGGCGATCTGCCTGTAACTGTAGTTAATGGTAGACCTGGATACATAAACTTGCTTGACGCATTAAACGGATGGCAACTTGTAAAGGAATTAAAAGAAGCTACAGGACTTCCTGCTGCATCTTCTTTTAAACATGTTTCACCTGCAGGTGCCGCAATCGGACGCCCTCTTTCTGATGTATTAAAAAAGATTTATTTTGCAGATATTGAAGTACCTCTTACACCTCTTGCCTGTGCTTATGCCCGTGCACGTGGTGCAGACAGAATGTCTTCTTTTGGCGATTTTATTGCATTAAGCGATGTTTGTGATAAAGCTACAGCTCTACTTATAAAAAAGGAAGTAAGCGATGGTATTATTGCACCTGGCTATGATGCTGATGCCCTTGAAATCTTGAAAGCAAAAAAGAAGGGTGGTTATTGTATATTACAGATTGATGAATCTTATGAACCTGCTGCCCTTGAAAGCAAAATGGTGTTTGGTGTTACATTTGAACAGGGACACAATTTTGTAAAACTTGATGATGAATGTCTTAAAAATATTGTTACTGAAAATAAAACTCTTTCAAAAGAAGAGCGCGATAATTTGCTTATTTCTCTTATAATATTGAAATATACACAGTCAAATAGCGTTTGTTACGTAAAAGATGGTCAGGCAATTGGTATTGGCGCTGGTCAGCAGAGCCGTATCCACTGTACACGTCTTGCAGGTGACAAGGCTGATAAATGGTGGCTTCGCCAGAGCCCTCAGGTTTTAAATCTTCCTTTTAGAAGTGATATAAAACGTCCTGACCGTGACAATACAATAGATGTTTATACTAGCGATGACTATGAAGATGTTCTTGCAGATGGAATATGGCAGAATTTCTTTACAGAAAAACCTGCTGTGTTTACAAAAGAAGAGCGCAAGGCTTGGATTGCAAAGAATACGGATGTTGCAATTGGAAGTGACGCATTCTTCCCATTTGGAGACAATATTGAGCGTGCTCATCGTAGTGGTGTAAAAGTTATTGCCCAGCCTGGCGGTTCTATCCGTGATGATAATGTTATTGAAGTAAGTAATAAATATGGAATGGTAATGGCATTTACAGGAATTCGCCTGTTCCATCATTAATTTTATAGAAAAACTTTGCCCACTGGCCGTAATGATTCTGGCCAGTGGCCGTGATGATTATGGCCACTGGGCGTAATGACTTTGGCCAGTGGCCAAACTGACTTTGCGCAGTGGCCAGACTGAGTTTGCGCACTGGCCAAACTCAGTTTGCGCACTGGTGAAACTGAGCTTGGCTTATTGCTGTGATTTTTTGTTTCTGTAGTAAAGAATTGCCATTAGGATTAATCCGCCTGCAATCATTAGAAAGCATAAAATCTGACCAGTAGAAATGTTTGCAAATGATGTGTTCTGATACAGAATTTTACTGCCGTCTTTTGAAATGCGGTAACCTAAGTCTGCATCTGGCTGTCTGAAATATTCAATAAAAAATCTTACAAATCCATAGCCTATTGTATACATTGCTCCTATGAATCCGTCGAACGGCTTATGTTTTCGCAATGGAAAAAGACATGCAAAAAGAACTAAGCCTTCAAAAAAAGCTTCGTACAGCTGACTTGGATGGCGTGGAAGATTTATGATTTTTTGCCCTTCTTTTAAGACAATGTTGCATTTGTTTACGAAATCCTGAACCCAAGGAAGACTGAGTGAAAAGGATTCTATTTCTGCTCGCGGAAATATCATGCCCCAAGGAACTGTTGTAATTCTGCCATACAGTTCTCCGTTCATGAAATTGCCTATTCTTCCAAATGTGTAGCCTAACGGAATTGCAACGCACATTGCATCTATCCATTTCCATAAAGGCTTTTTGTGAACTTTGCACCAGCTGATCATGCCTATGAGTCCACCAATAAAGCCTCCATGATACGACATACCTTCAAGTCCTGTGAATTTATGAGTAAAAGTGTCGAACGGCCAGAAAATTAACCATGGTTTTCTCCAGTATTCTCCGCTTGTATCATATACAAGTGTTGAAAATACTCTGGCACCAATAATTAAAAATATAATGCCCCAGGAAATAAAACTGAATATGTCGTCTTCTGTTATTTTTTCTTCTGGTGTGTCTAAAAGACCTTCTTTGAGTTCTTTTTTTAAAATGTAAAATGCCGTTGCAAATGCACAGATGTACATTAAGCCATACCAGCGTATAAGTCCTAGGATTGGAATTCCTGGAAACAGTTCTGGCTGAATCCATTTTGGATACTGAATGTATAATGGTGTAAACATATTAAAGCTTAAATCCTTGTTTTGCTGCCATGACTATTTTTTTCTTGAGCAGGTTATTTTCGTTTTTAAGTCTGGTAATTTCAAACTGCTGCTGTTTTATAAGCTCTGAAAGTTCTCCAGCGGTTAAAGCTCCTGTTCCTGCAAGTTCTTCTACGTATGCCATTTTTGTATTGAAATCTTCAGCTGCTTCTTCACTTGCAAGATTGAAAGAATCATCTGCGGCTTCTGTTACATCATAGGCATCATCAAAAACAAGAGTCTCGGACTGAATGATTTTATCTGCAATTCTGTAGATTGCCTGTCCAATGACTGACTGAGGCTTATATACAATAACTGGCAGTCGTGAAGCGAGTGCTTTATCCTGAGTAGAATCTCTGTATACAACTCCAAGATGTTCTATATCAAGTCCTAAATACTGCTGACAGGAGTGTCTTATTTTTATGGCTCTGTCTGCATCTTTTGGGTCATCAATCATGTTCAGAACAAGACGAGGATGAAATCTTCGCATGCGCGAAATAAACAGTTCCGTGTTTTCAGGATCCCTTTTGTTAAGTTCTTCAACCAGACGTGGAATGTATAGTCTTTGCAGGGATGAAGAATCTTTTCTTAAGGATTCCAGATATTCGTAAGCTTCAGATCCTCTTTTGTATGTGTTGTACATCATTCTGAATACGATATTTTTGAGGAAAAGGTATCCGTTAAGGGTTGCTGTTACTGTAGGTGCTGTTACTATTATGCCTTGTGGTGAAAGAAGAAACATGTCCAAAATTGTAAGATGGGTTCCTGCACCAAGGTCGAGAATGAGGTAATCTGCCTGAATGTTACAGAAGTTGTGAATCAAATCATTTTTTTTACTTGCTTTTAAAGATGTAAGTCCTGGAATTTCAGAGTCACCTGCAATAAATGAAACATTCTTATAATCTGTCGGCAATATTAAATCTTCAAATTTGGTTTGTCCTGTAAGATATGTACCTATACCTTTTTTTGGTGCTGACTGACCTATGACAAGGTGAAGGTTTGATGCTCCTAAATCTAAATCGGCAAGAACGACTTTTTTCCCGGCTTGTCCAAGTGCAATTGCAAGGTTTGCACTTAAAAGACTTTTTCCTACGCCGCCTTTACCGCTGGCTACTGGTATTATCTGCATGTGAAGGATTATAACACATTCTTTAAACTCTTGCATAGACATAAAAAACACCGTATTATATAAGAATGGATAAAAAATCATTCTCGTTAAAGAAGTCTTTGTATATGACTTTCTGGATGTTTTTACTTGCTGTAGGTGCTTCTCAGTGCTTTGCTCAATCACAGACAGGGACTTCTGATCCAAGAACTGCTGACTTAAAAAGTGTTCGGAACAGACAGTATTTAGAGATAATAAATTCACTGTACTATTATATCCAGCAGAATTATGTAGAGGAAGTTGACCCTGAAGTATTGTATCAGGGGGCATTAAAAGGAATGCTTGACAGTTTGAAAGATCCTCATTCTGCATACCTTTCAAAAGATGAATGGAGAAATCTTTCAGATACAACAACAGGCTCTTTTGGAGGCGTTGGGCTTTCTATTTCAAAACCATCGGAAAATACTCCTGAAAAACCTGCTTATGTACTTGTTGCTCAGCCAATAGACGGCTCTCCTGGAGAACAGGCTGGCATTCAGAGTGGCGACCGCATTATAAAGATTGATGGCGTTGATACTTCTACAATTACAATGAATGAAGTTCTTGATATGCTGCGTGGAACTGTC
>CACXDK010000334.1 GCA_902766345.1 uncultured Spirochaetaceae bacterium
ATTCTTCACGAGCAATATCACTTGCACTGTAAACAGAAGCTCCAGATTCATCTACTACAGTGTAGCGAACATCTGGATAATTCTCGCTTATAACCTTGCTTACAATTGCCTGTACTTCCTGACTTCCAGTTCCGTTACCAACCGCAACAACCTGAATGTCATACTTTTTAATTGCAACCTTTATAAGATTATATGCTTCATCTGGAGCTGCAACCTGCTTAATAAGGAAATAACCAAGATACTTACCTGTCTCATCAAGAGCGGCACACTTTGTACCAGTGCGGATACCAGGGTCAACACCAAGAACGCGGCTACCCTTTATTGGCTGTGTCATGAGCAGGTTCTTAAGGTTTTCACTGAAAATGCCAATACCATGCTCATCTGCTTCATCGCTTTCGTCACTGCGGATTTCGCGAAGAACAGCAGGGCTTAAAAGACGTACAACGCCGTCTTCAATTGCATCGTTATAATATTTATTAGAAGACTTATTTCTTTTCTGTGTTTCCTTTACAGCGGACTTAACATCAACATCAAGAGAAACTTCCAGTGCGCCTTCACGTTCTGCACGGTTAATTGCAAGAATGCGGTGAGGCTTTACCTGATTAAGAGGCTCACTGTAATCCCAGTACATCTTATATGTAGAAGTCTTTTCTGCAGTTTCTGCATCCTGTCCTTCTGGTACAATTCCCTTAGTAACAATTGTGCCTTCTGCCATGTACAGGTCATGAATGTTCTCTCTGTTCTTTGTATCCTGACTGATACGCTCAGCAATAATATCCTGAGCACCCTTGATTGCATCTGCAACAGTTGCAACATCAAGTTCAGGATGCTCGGCATCTGTCTTTACAAATTCTTCTGCTTTCTTTTCAAATGCAGCATCATCAAGTTCTGCCATTACATCTGCAAGAGGCTCAAGCCCCTTTTCTGCGGCAACCATGCCGCGTGTCTTTTTCTTTTTCTTAAATGGTGCCCACAAATCTTCAAGTTCTGTGAGAGTCTTTGCCCCCATAACAGCCGTATAAAGGCTTTCTGTAAGCTTATTCTGTCCGAAAATGCCACGGATAATCTCAAGGCGGCGTTCTTCTAGGTTTTTATAGGAAGTAAAAAGATGGTCGCATTCCCTTACCTGCACTTCATCAAGAGAGCCGTGCTTTTCCTTACGGTAACGGGCAATGAAAGGTATGGTACAGCCTTCCTGCACCAAGCTGATAACTGCGCTGACCTGAGCAATACGGATGTTTAGCCCCTCAGCAATCTTTTTCATAATTTCAACTTCATTAACGCTCAATGCGTCAATCTGTTCCTGTGTAAATTCCATAAGGTCTGTATTTTACGAAAAAAATGGCTGCTCGTAAAGAGGGAACAGTTTGACATTTATAACTTTCCGTTATATCATTATATTATTAGGAGTTATAATGAATAAGTTAGCATCCTTACGTATTTCCCTCACAATCAAAATTTTAATCTTGGTTCTTGCCGTTGTTTTAATTACAGATTTTACAATAGGATTCATGGCATTCCGCATATCCTCAAAAAATCTAAAGCAAAGTATTTTTGACAATCTTTCTGCCATATCAGAAGATAATGTACATAAAATAGAGGCCATAAATGAAAAACAGCTTACTGCCCTGCACTTTCTTTCAGAGCTGGAATTTATAAAAGACGAAAATCTTTCCCTTAAAGAAAAAACCCGCCAGTTTTCAGGACTTGTCGCCGCTTTGGGCGGAAAGTACGAAAACGTTGCCTTTTACGACAAGGACGGAAATGCTATAACAGCAGACGGTCGTACTATAAACATGAAGGAGCGTGAATATTTTACGCAACCAATGGCAGGAAAAGACTACATATCTGATCCGTTGTTCAGCCCGGTAATAAACGCCACTCTCCAAAGCTACAGCGTTCCTGTATATGGCAAAAACAGGCAGCCAATAGGAGCATTGGTCATGCTCATAAAAGACAATGCCATTCAAGATGTAATAAAAGAAGTAGACTTAGGAATGGGTATGCATCCGTCTGTCATAAATCGAAAAACACGTACAACTATTGCAAACGTAAATGCCAATACAGATGAGTCTGCGGGCAATGGAGACCTCGATGACACGCAAGGACTTGGACTAATCCTCAGCCATATCTTTGAAGGAAAAGAAGGCATTGAAGATTTTGTTGATCCAAACATTAAGGCTCATCTTATAGTCTCTTACAAGAAGATTCCTAATACAGACTGGACGATATTTTCTGTAGCTCCTTATGACTATCATTTTGCCGGTCACTCAAGAATGAAGTCAAGCATAGGAGTAGCCATTGCTGTTACTGCAATTCTTTCACTCATCATAATAGCAGTTCTGGTTTCAATTCTTTTCAAACCACTTAAGACTTTGAAAGAATCCATAACGACAATTGCAAGCGGTAATGCGGATCTTACACAGCGCATTCCTTCTGCAACAAATGATGAAATTGGAGATGTTGTAGACGGCTTTAACAAATTTGTAGAAAACCTTCAGAACATCATAAAGAACCTGCAAGGCTCAAAAGGTTCATTAAGCATAGCAGGAGAGGACATGCAGGCTTCGGCACAGGACACTGCAGCGGCTATCACACAGATTATTGCAAACATCGAAAGTGTTCACCAGCAGATTGTCAACCAGAGTTCAAGCGTAGAAGAAACTGC
>CACXDK010000335.1 GCA_902766345.1 uncultured Spirochaetaceae bacterium
CCTGAAGATCACGTTGGTGACCTTGCAACCTGGGAAAGAGCTGAAAAGGGACTCGCAGATGCATGTCACGAAGCAGGTCTTGAATACGAGATTCAGCCTGGCGAAGGTGCTTTCTACGGACCTAAACTTGAGTTTACTTTGATTGATGCTCTTGGCCGTCAGTGGCAGTGCGGTACGATTCAGCTTGACTATCAGCTTCCGAGTGCAGAGCGCCTTAATGCCCAGTACATCGGCGCCGACAATCAGAAGCATCATCCGGTTATGCTTCACCGTGCAGTTCTTGGTTCGCTTGAACGCTTCATGGGAATCCTTATCGAAAACTATTCCGGGGCTCTTCCTGCATGGCTTCACTTTGAACAGGCAGCAGTTGTTCCGGTTTCACCGGAGTTTAATGATTATGCCCGCAAGGTTGAATCAACTCTTCGTGCAGCAGGAATCCGTGTAAATGCTTATACAGGCGATGACAACATGAAGACAAAAATTAAAGCCATCTCCAGTGAGCATAAAACACCATACATCCTTGTTGTTGGTGCAAAGGAACAGGAAGAAAACTCGGTAACATGCCGTTTCCGCTTTTCAAGTCAGATTCCACAGCGCTCATTCAAGCTGGAAGAATTCCGCGATTACGTTGTAGAAAAGACAGAAAGTCACTTTAACGGAATCTAAAATAAGAATTAAAGCATAAAAAAGGCTGTCTGATTGAAGAATACTTCATTCAGACAGCCTTTTTTTATATTCAAGGGATTATTTATGCCTGCAAAGCTGTTACAGCAACAGTATCAACAATTTCGTCAACGTTGCATCCACGGCTAAGGTCGTTCAAAGGCTTTGCAAACCCCTGACATACAGGACCAATTGCCTTCCATCCGCCCATACGTGCTGCAATCTTGTATCCAATGTTTCCAGCATTAATGTTAGGGAAAATAAATGTATTTGCATGACCTGCAACAGAACTACCAGGAGCTTTAAGTTCACCTACTTCTGGAGCAATTGCTGCATCAAACTGGAATTCTCCATCCAATGACAAAGAAGGAGCTTTTTCTTTTGCAATCTTTGTAGCTTCAACCATCTTTGGAACACTCTTAAAGAATTTATCATCATTTCCAGATCCCTTTGTAGAGAATGAAAGCATTGCTACACGAGGTTCAATTCCAGCGATCTTCTTTGCAGTATCAGCAGTTGCAATTGCAATGTCTGCAAGTTCTTCTGCACTTGGCTCAATGTTGATTGCACAGTCTCCAAAGAGAGCAATTCCCTCTGGAACATATTTGTTGCCACCTTCTGGAGCGACCATAAGGAAACAGGAAGAAACAGTCTTAATTCCAGGTGCAGTTTTGATTACCTGAAGTCCTGGGCGCAATGTGTTTGCTGTAGAGTGACATGCACCAGAAACAAAACCATCGGCATCTCCTGCTTTAAGAATCAATGCACCGTACATTGTATAGTCTTTGAGGATTGCAGCTTTTGCAGCAGCAACATCTGCATATTCTGGAGCACCAGTTTTCTTATTAATTTTACCCTCACGAGCCTTAAAAAGAAGCTCTGCATATTTATCTGCATTTGCATCTGATGTAGGATCAATTACAGTTACACCAGAAAGGTCTACGCCAGGAATGAGCTTTTCACACTCTTCTTTTTTTCCCAAAAGGATAATCTTTGCGATTCCTTCTTTTACAATTACAGAAGCGGCTTCTACAACACGCTTGTCTTCACCTTCACACAGTACTATTGTTTTTCCTGCAGCTTTGGCTTTTGCCCTTAAATCTTTTACAAAGTCCATTATAATGCCTCTCAAAAAAATGTGGGATTTACAAGTTCCATTGAATAGAATAGCATTAATTTTATTTTACCGCAAGGATAACAAGCTTTTTTCCGCACTCCTTTTATGAAGCTCAAACAAATCATCCCATTGAAACATTGAATACGATGGATTTGATTCAAGCATCTGAACTTCATACAACTTTTGAATAAACATAAATGCTGCCCCTTTTGCAATCTCACAGCTATCATCTTCCATCACAACAAGTTCAGAACCACAGGATTTCATTATGGAAGAAAATTGCGGAACATATTTTTTTATGATTTCACGCATAAACTCGTGTCGAGTTTCTGACTGACCATGAATAAAAACAGTCTCCGGCTCCAGCAAAGGAATCATCATCGTAAGAGTTCCAAAAAGATCTTTAACCCACTCTGCATAAGAATCATCAACAGTATCAACGGTTTTCAACACAGCTTCAGGAAGCCCAGTCTGCCCTTTCTGAAAAGTAGTCCAAGAGCGGGAAATATACTCTCCAACAGCATAGTTTCTTACATTAATAACTCTTCCATTCATAGTTATCGAAAGACCTATACCTATTCCCTTTTCATACGTCTCAGGATATGAAAGTAAAGGATTTCCAGCATAATTTCGGGCAAGAACACATAAAAAATCCTTCTTTCCAGAAGATTTATTTAACGCCAGTTGAAGCCAAGAACAGCAGCGTGCATCATTTTCTATAAATAAAGGAATACCATATCTAGAACCAAGAACCCCAACATAATTAAAATCTGTAAGACGAAATGGTGCAGATCTTTTTATTACTCCTTTGTCAATATCTATAATTCCAGGAATTCCAATACTTATTGCAAGCGGATGAAGAGAAATATTATCCATATCAGGTATCAATTCTTTTATTATGGAATCAAGCATATAGACAAAAAGCTCATCGGAATTGCTAACCAACTTTTCATTTACAGGAGTTGCCCCTTCCTTTTTAAATACAGTTCGTCCATCAAAAGACACCACGACAACATGATATGAATCAAGCTGAATTTCTATTCCAATTACACATCCAAAATCTGGATTCACCGAAAGGAATACAGGTTTTCGTCCCCCTTTTTCAGTAGGAACACCCCTTTCGCCTTCACATATAAGTTCAGAATCTACCAGCGTACCAATTATATTTGAAACTGTAGAGCGGTAAAGCCCCAATTTTCTCGCAATATCTATTCTACTGCAATTAGGATTTTTCCATACAGTTTCAAACAGTCGGGAAATATTTGCATTACGCTGATAGTCATTATTAACGTGCATAATATATCTTAACCCTTAACAGCACCAGCCGCAACCCCTTTAGTAATTTGCTTTCTAAAGATACCATAAAAAGCAATGATAGGGATTACACTAATCATCAATGCAGCAAATTGTTTTCCGTAATCAGAAGCAAGTGCCCCAGAGAATTTCTGAACGCCAACCGGAAGTGACTTTATCTTTTCACTGCTTGCAAGAATGTTTATAAGCATAAACTCATTCCAAGTTCCTGTAATTGTCAAAATTGCAAGAGTTATGCCCACAGGTTTTGACATAGGGAATATTATATCAGAGAAAATCTGGAGATAAGGAGCACCATCTATTCGCGCAGACTCAACAAGAGAATCAGGAATGCTCTTTATAAATTCTGTTGTAAGATAAATTCCCATTGGCATTCCAATACCAATGTAGCAAATCAAAACTCCCAATCTTGTATCATACAACCCAGTCCAGTTTGCCATAAAGAACAAAGGAATCATAATGCACTGTAAAGTTATCAAAACTCCAATTACAAATAATTTATAAAAAAATCCTGTTGCTTTTGATGGCAATTTTGCAAATGCAAAACCAGCTGCAATTGATGCATAAAGAATTACAATTGTAGAAACTCCTGTATAGAATATACTGTTGAGAAATAATCGTCCAAAGTTTCCCCGTATCCATGCATCAACATAATTTCTCCACCACCACACTTTAGGAATGGCAAGTTTACTTGTTATTTGATATTCCTGTGTTGTTTTAAATGAAGAAAAGAACAACCACACAATCGGATACAATGCCATAAAAGTAAAAACTACAAGAATTGCATAAATAATACTTTGTGAAAGAATATATTTAGAACCTTTCTTTTCAAATACGTTCATACACTACTCCTCCTTAGCTCCAAATTTCTTTTCAAGACTCTTTACAATTCCAATAAGAACAAGACTTATTACAACCATAATTGTAGAAATTGTATTTGCCATTGGATAGTCAGATGCCCCACGGAAAGCCTTATCAAACATGTAAAGAGAAAGTACATAAGTCTGCTTTGCAGGGCCACCACCTGTCATAACATAAATCAAATCAAAAGATTTTAGCGAACCTGAAATTGCAAGAATCGAACTTATTACAAACACTCCGGACAACTCCGGGAAAATTATGTGCCATAAAACCTGCCATTCTGTAGCCCCGTCAATTGTTGCAGCTTCCATAATCTGAGGATCTATCTTTTGAAGATTTGCCATAAAAATAATAAGATATGTTCCCGTATACATCCACAGAATTACAACAAGAACCGAAACCATAGGATGAGAATTCATTGACCACTCATAAGCAGGATTTACCCATTGCATTATTTCAGTCCAAGCTCCGTGTGCAGAAAAGAAAGTCTGAAACAGGATTCCTATTACAACAGTAGAAATAACGCAAGGAAGATATATCATTGTCTGAAAAAAATCCCTGCCTTTTATAAGACCTCTTGTAAGAACATACGCAAGAAAGAAACCAAGTGGTAACTGTCCAAATACAGAGACTAAAACTATCCAGAAATTGTTTTTTAGTGAAACATAAAAATAATTATCTGAAAAAACTTTTATATAATTCTTTAATCCAACAAACTTAAGAGCACCCCGCTCAAAAAGAGAACCGCCAGAATAATTTGTCAAACTTAAAAGAACTGAAAAAATTGAAGGAAAAGTCATGACACCGAAGTAAAAAATAATTGCAGGAAGTGCCAGCATCCAGTAAGCCCTGCGCTCTTCTTTTTTTGTAGAAAGATTTCCATTCAACAATGTTGAATACAGACTGATGATTATACATCCAATCAATCCATAGGTTATAAAATAAAATCCTAGAGAAAACTCAATTTCTTCATCTGTAAATTTCTTTGATGCAATAAAAGCAAAAAGACTCGCTATTACAGAAACAATCAACAGTCCCCGCTCCAGTGAAAATTTAAATTTACTGGCACCATCACTTTTTTTGAATATAAAAAAATATAGGAAAAGCAGAATTGATGCAGTCATTGCTAAAAAACTGATAATCAAGGCTATGCCTATAAATAAATAAAAAAGTCCCTGGCCTGCTGTAACAAAATAAGCAACAGCTTCGAAACCATTGGCATCATCAAAAACTGGAATGCAGAATCCTACAACAGAAAGTACAAGACAAATCTTTCCTG
The DNA here is from genome assembly GCA_902766345.1 of uncultured Spirochaetaceae bacterium. The sequence goes on from CACXDK010000335.1 coordinate 5,235, forward strand.
CAAGGTTTAACTTGTTTTCATTCATAAAATTTTCCTTATAAAAAAGCAGGCTTCAAAAGCCTGCTGATCAAGTTTATTTATTTGCTTGCATCAAATGCAGCCTGCACATCTTTACAAACCTGCTCTGGAGAAATCTTGTTCAATCCCAAAGCTTGAAGATCTGCATTAAGTACAGAAGGAACATCACCGTCAAACACACTGTCAAATACAGGAGTAGACAAAGTCTGTGCTGTATAGAATGAAGCTCTCTTTGCAGACAGAGGTTCTAGATTTGCATAAGAAACGCCTGTGTTAAGAGAAGGGAATGAAGCACCTGTATCAAGTCTTCTCTGCTGGCAATAAGGACCAGAAAGCCATTTAATAAGTTCCCATGCAGCCTTTTCTTCTTTTGAATTCTTTTTCAATTTCGAACTCATTCCATAACCTACACCAAGTGTAGAAGAATTAGACTTATGAATTTTCTCGCCCGGAATTGCAGGAAAGTTTATAAGTTCAATATTATTTTTCTGATCTTCTTTAGAAATAAGAGCCTTTCCTGTAGTTGTATCAGTAAGGAATGCTCCAACACGCCAGTCACCATCAATAAGATATGCACCTTTTTTTGATGCAAACTGACCTACTACATCTCCGTAAGATGTCGCAAGCGTCTTTTGAGAAAGCACACCGTCATCATAAAGCTGTTTAATAAATTTCACTGCATCAAGGAAAGGTTTATCCGTAAACTTTGCCTTGCCAGCTTTAATCTTATCGGCCCAATCCGCACCACCAAACCTACCTGCTACACAAGAGAAAAGACAAGATTGCATTACCCAGTCATCCATGTTTGCCATAAGAATGGTTTCATAGCCTTTTGCTTTTAAAACAGGAACCTGAGCTTTGAGTTCCTCATACGTCTTTGGAATTGTAAGACCACACTCTTTCAGAACAGCAGTATTTACATAAAGCATGTGGCTTACAGTAAGCCCCATTGGAATTTCTGCAATATAACCAGAAGCTTGAGCTGTAGGTTCAACACAAGCTTTACTATAGCTATCATAAATGCCATCTTTTTTCATGAAAGGCGTTAAATCTTTTGCAAGCTTCTTTTCATGAATGGCAGCAGATCGCCCAGCCGGCCACATATAGAAAACATCCGGCATTTTTCCAGAAGCCGCATACGCAGCCATTTTCTGATGATATGGTTCATTAAACAAAACTTCTCTCTCAATTTTTATATCAGGATGATCTTTTTCAAAAGCTTCCCATATCAACTTATTATCATCATAAGAGTTTGGAGCTGTAGCATCCTGATAATCCAGAACTGTAATTACTGTCTGCTTTTCCTTTTTTTTGCCCAATGCAAAAACAGGACTAAACAGTACAGCTGCCGTCATTACAAACATTACTATTTTCTTCATAATTCCCCCTTGGTGCTGTACATTTTGTACAACCTCTTTACTTACCTAAAATCCTAAACCCGTAACAGCATGTTGTCAACATAAATTTTTATAAAAAAC
>CACXDK010000336.1 GCA_902766345.1 uncultured Spirochaetaceae bacterium
GATACTGCACTTGCATTGGCACAGAGAGGAGAAGTTGATGTGGCACGCCTTAGTGTAAATATTGGAGACATAAATGTAAAAGGCTACACAAAAAAGATTGTAAAAGCAAAAGACAGTCTTGCCATTTACATGCCGGCAATTCCTTTCGGTGCTATGGAAAAGGACGGTGTAAAGTTAGGCAACGATGTTACAAGCGACATTGCCATAAGAAAAGCATGTGCCTTGGCTTTGGACAGAAACGCTATGGTTCAGAGCGTTGTAGGCGGGTACGGACAGCCTTTATATACACTGTTTGCAAACACTCAGTACGGAACAGACGAAGTTTCCTACAAAGATAACGACAAGCAAAAAGCCATTCAAATTCTTGAAGATGCCGGGTGGTACGATACCGACAATGACGGCATAAGAGAGAAAAACGGAGTAAAAGCACAGTTTACATTGTATTCAGTTCCTCAGGATCAGACTTATTCACCACGACAGGGAGTATGTCTTGCAATGCAGCAGCAGTTGCATGAAATTGGCATTCAGCTGGATATTATCTTCAAACAGTTTGCAGAAGTTAAAAATGAAAATCTTTTATATCAGCAGTGCTACATGACTGGCATGGGAGGAGACAATCCATTGGATGTTGTTACATCATTCCATTCTTCAATGATGTTTAACGGAAGCTACAATCCTTCCCTGTACAGCAATCCTGTTGTAGACGGCTATATAGACAGTGCATTGAATGCATCATCGGAAGAAGAAGCAATGAATTATCTTAAACTTGCACAGTGGGATGGTAAAACAGGAACAGATTTTACTGGCGACTGTGTATGGCTTCCAATTTTAAGAGTACATCACATCTATCTTGTAAAGGATGGTGTAAAGTTCCCTGTAGAAGATGTGCGTGAAGCTCCGCACCGTGGTGGCACTTGGACAATAACAGAACAGATTTTAAACTGGGGATTTAATAAATAAACTATGAATACAAAAAACATGTACGCAAAAGGTAAATTCATTGGAGGAAAATTGCTCCGCCTTACAAGCGTGCTGTTTGCCATAAGCATAATTTGTTTTGTGCTTATGGCTTTTTCACCGCTCGATCCGCTTTTACAATATCTTGGCGGGGAAAGCGCCGTTGTCAGCGGTGAAAAGGCACAAAAAATAGCAGCGGAACTTGGATTAGATCAGCCTTATCACATTCAATATTTCAGATGGATAAAAAAACTGTTCAGTGGTGATTTTGGATATTCTTCCATTTATGAATACCCTGTAATAAGTATCATAAAAGAAAAAGCAGGAGCTTCAATGCTTCTGCTTTTTGTCTCGTGGCTCATTACTGGCATTCTTGGCTTTACTTTTGGAGTAATCGCAGCTCTTAAAGAAGGTAAAATTGCAGATAGAATCATAAAAGTCTATGCACTGGCAATGGCTTCTGCTCCACCTTACTGGGTAGGGCTTTTACTTGTAATGTTCTTTTCCATTTATTTAGGTTGGTTTCCTGTAGGATTGAGTGCATCCATAAATGCTGCAAGGACACAGGCTTCTTTTGCTGATGTTTTAAGTCACCTCTTTCTGCCAGCACTTACATTAAGCCTCAGTGGAATTGCACAGCTGACTCTTCATGTAAGACAGAAACTTCTGGACATTTTTTCTACAGACTACATTCTGTTTGCAAAATCGCGTGGTGAAAAAACATTAATGCTGTTTAAAAATCATGGATTCAGAAATGTTCTTTTGCCAGCCGTAACAATTCAGTTTGCATCTCTTGGTGAAATTTTCGGAGGTTCAACTCTTGTAGAAAAAGTATTTTCATACCCAGGACTTGGCAATGCAATTGTAGCGGCAGGAATAAAGGGTGACATTCCCCTTCTTTTGGGAATAAGTCTTATAAGCTCTGTATTCATTTTTGTAGGAAATTTTATTGCAGACATCCTATGTTATTTTATTGATCCAAGAATAAGCAGAGGAGGCGTTTATGAACTGTAACAGAAGACGACATACTTTTATCTTACTGATTGTCTCGCTTTCAATTCTTTTTATTACGCTTTTAACAGGCATTTTCATGCCAGACAAAATGTGCGAAATAAATCTTTCGCAGGTAAAAATTGCTCCATGCTTAAAACATATATTTGGTACAGACTGGCTTGGAAGAGACATGTTTTTCCGCACATTAAAAGGTCTTTCCGTAAGCATGGAAGTTGGCATTGTAACGGCACTTGCAAGCTGTGCCATTGCTGTTGTGCTGGGGGTAATTGCCGCATACTTCGGAGGAAAGGTAGACAGTTTTATAAAATGGCTGACTGATGTAACAATGGGCATGCCTATGACAATCTTTTTAATTATGATTTCTGTCTTAGTTGGTAAAGGCAAAAAAGGAATTATAATCGGAGTTGTCATTACGCACTGGGTTCATCTTGCAAGAATTATAAGAATTGAGGTAATGCAGCTGAAAAACCGTCAGTACATACTTGCTTCACGTTCATTCGGTAAAAGCGGTTTTTACATCATGAAGAATCATATTCTGCCAGCCATCCTGCCGCAGTTTATTGTTGGAGTTGTACTTTTGTTTCCACACGCAATCCTGCATGAAGCTGCAATTACATTTTTAGGATTCGGCATTCCTCCAGACAAGGCCGCAATTGGAATTATTCTTTCAGAAGCAATGGGATATTTAAACACAGGCATGTGGTGGCTTGCTGTATTTCCTGGAATTGTCCTTGTCTGCATTGTAAGAATTTTTGATAAACTCGGCGAAGGCTTAAACTTTTTGCTTAATCCAGCAACCGCACAGGAGTAATTTTATGACAGAAAACAAAGAAAATAAAAATGCATTTCTTGAAGTTGAACATCTTAAAGTTTCATTCATTCAATATGACAAGGGCACTCAGAGAAGGAATCTTGAAGTTATTCATGACATAAGTCTTTCATTAAAGCAAGGGGAAATTCTTGCAGTAATTGGAGCAAGCGGTTCTGGGAAAAGTCTTTTGGCACACTCCATAATGGGCATACTTCCTAAGAATGCTGTAACAGGCGGAACAATAAAGTTTAACGGAAA
>CACXDK010000337.1 GCA_902766345.1 uncultured Spirochaetaceae bacterium
GATGCTTGTTTGCAGGAGCAATGTAAACATGACCTTTCTCTGGTACGATTCCGTTTTTAGCAAGCTCTATAGGAAGATTTGTTGTATCATTTAGCCATTTTGTAAAAAATAAAAAAAAAAAAGAATCTATGTGCTGTGTAACTAAAATTGGCACAGGAAAATCTTTCTTAAGCTTTGAAAGAACTGTCTGAATCGCTGCAGGTCCCCCAGTTGAAGCTCCTATAATAAGAATGTCGTATTTATTATGATGATAATATTGTAAATTTTGAGTAGGAAAGTTTACAGCTGTAGATTCCGATTCTTTTTCCTCTTTATGTTTTTTTGCAATAAGATAGACTCTTTCATAAAACCCTTTAAGTAAGTCTGCATTCATGCTTGAAATGTTTGGCTTTTGAATTATATCCAATGCACCAGCTTCTAAACATTTATACATTATATCCGCTGAGTCTTCTGTAGAAAAAACAATTATGGCAGGGGACGATGTTTCAAGAATTTGAGATGTGGCTTCAATGCCGTTCATGACAGGCATGTTTATGTCCATAATTATTAAATCTGGCGAAAGTCGTCGGTTTTCAACTATTGCACGAAGACCGTTGTCGGCTTCACCTACAACTTTGAAACGAGGATCATCTTTGAAAAACTGAGTTAGAACCTTTCTTACAAGAACAGAATCATCAACTATAAGTACTGAAATCATTTTTATTATTCCATTTATTAAAAAATGCCTGAATGTCTATAAGGTATTGCACCTTAGTAGAACAAAAGCGGATTGCAATAATGCCTGAATCCAAAAGAGGATGCAGCATTATTCCTGGCAGCGTAGAAAATTCATGCAGTCGTATGTATTCTAATTGAATTTTACAGCCTGTAGAAACAATGTTGTAATGACGCGATTTTAGGAAAAGCCTTGTTGAATCGTCATTAGGAGTTTGTATATTAAATATATTTTGTATTACTGAATCAAGCGAAAGAGAAGGAATGGATTTATCATTATATTCTGTAGTTATAATGCGTTCCTGAGGAATGAGAATATCAAATGCATAAAAATTTATGCATGCAAACCATTCAGCAGTTCTCAAGATCCACCTTCACTTTGTTTATGATGGATTCAATGTCCAGAATAGGAATAATTGTATCATTCAGATTTATTGCACCAGAAAAAAAACTTACATCGGTTTTATCTGGAAAATCCTGTACCGTTACATTCATGGAATTCTGGAATTCTTTTACATCTGTAATCTGGAATGCTACATCACTTTTATTTTTTAAGATAAGAAAAAGATTTTTTAACTGCTCGCCATAGCCTTGAAACAATGAAAAATCAATTACTGCCATTGGTTTACTGTTACAGTTTACAATTCCTTTTACATACTGAGGAGCAAATGGAATTGGAAATATTGAATTGTTTCTTAGTATTTGCTTTACATCTATAGAATTTACGGCATAATCCCGTGTTCCTGCTGAAAAAACAAGCCATGCCTGAGAAGAGGAGCTGTCGTTTTCTTCCAAAATAGAATCTATGTCATTGCTGTTGACAATATCTTCAAACAGAGAATCGCTCATAAAATAAAGTATACTCCCTTTTGAACAGTCTAGCAAGGAAAAAACGACTGGTTTTAGCTTTGGTTATGTGTTGAATTGTAAATAAACACTATTATGGCGGTACTTATAATTATTGTATAGCCTATTATGCTTAATATGTCTGGAATTTGTGCAAATGCCAAAAATCCCAGCAATGCTGAAAAAAGTATTTGTGAATATTCATAAATAGATATTTTGCTTGACGGTGCATTAAAGTATGCTCCTGTAATGCCAAATTGTCCTATTGCCGCAGAAACTCCTGCACAGCATAAAAACATCAACTGTTTTGCTGTCATTGGAGTGTAGCATACGAAAAAGAACGGCAGGGCAAGAATGCTTGAAAATGCAGAAAAGAACGTGATAATAAGAAAACCGTTAACTTTATAGGTATGAAGTTTTCTAACAAAGGCGTATGCAAAACCTGCACCTGCTCCTCCTGCAAAACCTACAAGAGCTGGCAATACATGTGTAAACTCAAAAGAAGGCTTTATAATAAATAATGCTCCTGTAAATGCCGTAATCAAAGAAATTATTGCGCAAAGCGAAGGTTTTTCTGCAAGGAAAATAAAACTTGCCAAAAGCGAAAAGAATGGAGACATTTTGTTAAGCATGGCAGCATCCGAAATGTTCAGATGGTCAATTGCATAAAAGTTTCCGAATATTCCGATTGAACCTACAGTAGAACGTAGAATTAGATATTTTAAAGAGCCTTTGGGAATTTTTAGTGCATTCTTGTCTTTTTTACTGGTACGGATAAGTATGAAAAGGGCAATAAAAAATGCAGTTGTGTTTCGGAACAATGTTTTCTGCATGAATGGAATGTCTCCTGCTGCCCGCACAAACATTCCCATAAGGGCAAAACCTAATGATGATAATAAAATTAAAGCTATGCCGCGTTTTAAATTTTCTTCTTTCATCAGTACATCCTTTTAATAATAATACATAAGAATATTGTTATATAATAGAGAATCGTTCAATAATAATCTTTGCAAATAGGATTATCAGAACAGCAATAATGACTGGACGGGCAATCTTAGTACCGTTCCTTACAAACACTTTTGCACCCAGAAAATGCCCTGCAATGCTGAACAGTCCAGCTACAAGCCCTAGATTCCACAGAACCTTTCCATTAAAAAGAAAGACTGCTAGTGCTGTCAAGTTTGCCGTCAGGTTGACTACTTTTGTAGTTCCAGCCGCTTCGTTCAGAGACAGGCGGGCAAGGGCTGTAAGGGATATAAGCATAAACGCACCAGTTCCTGGTCCGTAAAAGCCGTCATACATGCCCACAAAGAATGCGCAAATCATGCAGATTGTCAAAGTTTTTACAGGTGCAAACGGATTTTCTGAAATTTGAAATGACTTGTTCTTTAGGACATACAGTGCTATGAACGGAAGAAGGATAATCATTATTATGCTGAAAATTCTGTCTGGTAAAAGGAGTGCAAGGTTTGAGCCTATGAAAGAGCCACACAAGGATGTGAGTATGCAGAAAGCAGAAAGTTTCCAGTTTATAAATCCGTCTAGGGCATATTCTGTTGTAGAGACGATCGTTCCCATTGCCGAGCTGAGCTTATTTGTGCCTATGGCATTATGAGATGGAAGCCCAATTAAAAGATATGCTGGCAGGGTGATGAGTCCTCCGCCTCCTGCAATGGCATCGATGAATCCTGCAATGAACACCGCAGGGCAAACAATCAGAAAGTGATATGGCAGAACTGTAAACATGATAGCTGCATTATAGAAGGTTTGTAATTTTTTGGAAAGATAGAATTTTACTGTATTCTACCACATACGTCCTGCA
>CACXDK010000338.1 GCA_902766345.1 uncultured Spirochaetaceae bacterium
CCAGTGGAGAAACTCAGCTTGGCCAGTGGGGAAACTCAGCTTGGTCAGTGGCCAAAATCATCATGGCCAGTGGGCATAATCATTACGGCCACTGGGCATAATCATCACGGCCAGTGGCCATAATCATTACGGCCACTGGGCAAAGTTGCTAAATTCAGTGGAAACAATAACAATATCCTAAAACATCCATTCCGCAATACAAGAATCGAAAAAAATAACAGATGTTACGGCATGGAACTCATATTCTATAAGAAATTTCCAAGCAGATTTATTTCAGAAGTCTGTATAGCCCGAATTTCGAGTTTCTGAAATTTCGGCCCTTAAGCATAGGACTTTTGTGGTTACACGAGGTCGAAACCTCAATAATTAAAAATTTCTATTCTAAAAAAGGAAAAATCGGTCATTTCGAGCCTCCAATGACCGATTTTTTTTCAAAATGACTTTATTTTCAATGAAAATAAAAAACTCGAATTTAGGACTACTTAGTATAATTGATCTGCAAATGCAAGAATCTGTTTTTCTGTAAGTCCCTTCTTAGATGTGATTGCATAAGTATATGGACCGTCAACCCATGTTGCAACATGGTAATTGTCTACTTCACCACGGAGTTCAACACGCTTACTTTCTACCTTATTCATGTTTGCTGCCATGTTTTTTGTAATAAGATATTTTGTCATGTCTCCACTGATATCATCGCTTCCTTTTGCCTTGCGAAGACGTACTTCATCATCTGTAACTGTAGTAGTTGTTGTTGAACTGTTTGCATTGTTATTTACAGTTGAGCTTGAGCCTTCTTTTGCAACTTTATCGATATAAGAAGCAGAATTTTCAGTTGTGTAGATGATTTCAATCATTTCGTTAGGAATAGCTCTTGAAATCTTTTTTGTGTAGCTGAAAGGAAGTGTTGATGGAATACTTAACTTGAAACCTGCTGAAGCTTCTGCTTTTTCCTGAGAGTCATAATCTACATAAGGATTAGGCCTTTTTGCTGAAGTAGAACTTGTTGTTTTTTCAGAAGCTTCTGTTTTTGCTGCTGTTGATTTAGATGCCCTTGATTTTTTTGTAGAGGCACAACCAGAAAAAGCAACTGCAATTGCAGCTGCGGCAATTACTAAAATTAAGATTTTCTTCATAATAGGATTAAAATAAAACATTTATTGAATCAAGTCAATAAATGTCTGTTATAAAACATTGACGGCTATTTCTTTTAGCAGTAAAATGTTTTATTAGGTAAAATTATATTGTCCTTGCTTTATTGTCTTTCTTAGGAGTTTTTATGAAGATTTCTGCAAAATTAAGTATGCTTACTGGTATTTCAATATTGTTTTGTTCTATTGCAGTGTGTTCCATTTCAATTTCTTTTTTTAATAAAGGCTTCTTAAAGACCATATCTGAAAATTTGGATTCAAGTTCTATAGGTGCAAAACGTTATATTGAGGAACGATGGAATTCCCTTGAATACAGTGTACAGAGTTATGCACAGCGTTCTGATGTAATAAATTTATTACGCACTGGTCAGAATTCCCGTCTTGATGATTTACTTGAAGCAGATCCTCAGATGGATGAATTTGATGCATTTTTTATTACAAGAGCAAATGCTCTTGCGGTTGCAGGCTCTTGTTCTACAGATGCAAGTTCCCTTTCTTGTATTCAGACTTCACTCAAGGGAAAAAATGCAAAAACTATAGAACCTGCACCAGCCTCTGGTAGTTCCTGTATTCTTTTTGCATCGGCTCCTGTTGTTTACAATGATAAAATCATAGGAACTGTTGTTGCTGGATATGATATGGAGTCTGAGCTTTTTGTTAATTACATCAAAGAATGTTTTGGACTTGAATGTGAAGTTATTCTTGACGGCGTTCGCATTTCTTCTACACTACGTTCTGACAGCGGGGCTTCTCTTGCTGGCTCTGCAATTGAAGACGGTAGTGTTTTGACTAATGTTGCAAATGGGGAAATATATCCTACAGAGGCTTTAATAAATGACATTTTGTATCAGTGTTGTTATATTCCTCTTGTAGATGATACTGGTGAAATTGATACAATGATTTTTATTGCAAAAAGTAAGGAACTGATTGCTAAAACTAAGAAAGATGCTCTTGTTGTTGTTGTCCCTTGTCTTATAGGTCTTTGCCTTGTATTTATACTTATTGTCATAATTACAATCAATTCAACTGTAAAGCCTTTGCTGAAAGTTAAGAATTCTTTTGCTGATATTTCTACAGGAAATGCAGACCTTACAAAACGTATTGCTGTTTCTTCAGAAGATGAAATTGGCGATGTTGTCATTGGTTTTAACCGTTTTTCTGGTAAATTGCAGTCTATAATTTCTGATGTAAAAAAATCAAAGGCTGAGCTTACGGAGCAGGGCGGTAGTATGGAGCATATTACAGGTGTTACTTCTGGTGCAATTATGGACATCATTAATATGATGGATGTAATTCAGGAGCAGATTTCTAATCAAGGAAACAGTGTTAATCAAACAGCTGGTGCTGTTAATCAAATTTCATCAAATATTAATTCTTTGAATTCAATGATAAAAGGACAGGCTGCAAGTGTTGAAGAAGCTTCTGTTGCTGTAGAACAAATGATAGGTAATATTTCTTCTGTTAATAGTTCTGTAGAAAAGATGGCAGCATCGTTTTCTGAATTGCAGGAAAACACACAAATTGGCGTTTCTAAACAGTTGTCTGTAAACTCAAGGTTGCAGGAGATTGAAACTCAGTCTAAGACTTTGGGTGACGCAAATAAAGCTATTGCTAGCATTGCCAGTCAGACTAATCTTCTTGCTATGAATGCTGCCATTGAAGCTGCTCATGCAGGTGAAGCGGGACGTGGATTTTCTGTTGTAGCAGATGAAATTCGTAAGCTGTCTGAAACTTCATCGGCACAATCAAAAAGAATTGGACAAGAGCTTTCTAAGATCAGGGCTTCTATTAATGATGTTGTTAATGCTTCGCAGGAATCTTCTTCAGCTTTGTCTGCCGTGTCTGATAAAATTAGGGATACTGATCAGCTTGTTTTGCAAATTCGCTCTGCTATGGATGAACAGAATTCTGGTTCAAGGAAGATTAGTGAGTCTTTGCGTAATATGAATGACAGTACTCAGGAAGTTCAGAGTGCATCTATAGAGATGGCGGAGGGCAATAAACTTATTCTTACTGAAATAAGTAACCTGCAGTCTGCAACGGCTTCCATGAAAGAGAGCATGGAAAGCATGTCTTCCGGTACGACAAAAATTGCTGATGCAGGCTCTTCGCTTGAAGATGTTACTTCTCAAGTAAAGTCTTCTATTGATAAAATGAGTTCCCAGATAGATCAGTTTATTGTTTGATAATTATTTTTCATTAAGGTATTCCTGCATGGTCATTATTTGAACATGCAGGGGGCTTAAGCCGCTTAGAATTAATTCTGTGGCAGCTTCCTTCTCTTTTGTAAAGCCAGATATGCAGTCTTTAAGGTAAATGACTTTACATCCCATATCCATTGCTTCAAGCGCTGTATATAATACACAACATTCCGCAACAACTCCAGTTAGGACAACTCTGTCTGCTTTTTTTGCCTGTTCCCTTATTTGAGGAATGCACATTGAAGAATATTTACTTTTACTGTATAGCGGATATTTTTGTGCCAGAGTTTGAATATCTGGAATAAGCTCATTCAGCCACTTATTGTTATTTATATCTGCATATACTTTATTATAATCTTTCCATGTACCTGCAGGATTTTCTGCGGGAAGATATTCTGAAAGAATAATATTCTTTGAGACAGATTTTTCTGTAAGCTCAACAATTCTTTTTGCAATGCCTTCTGTGTCAAGACATGCCCATGCCTGATTTTTTGTATAGACATTCTGCATGTCAATGACAATAATTAAATCATTCAGCTTCATACATTGCGTCTGCCTTTTGAATCATTTCTGTTTCCCAGCTAAGAAGTTCCCTCTCTATTTTTTCCTCTGATTTTAATTCATCGCCCTTGACATCGCATAGAATTCTGAATACTGGTTCTGTACCACTTGGACGCATCCACATAAATGCTGTAGGGCGTTTATTTGTGTCGTAGAACTTTATTTTTAGTCCTCCAGTTCCATTGTTCCAGTCAAGACAGAATTTCTTTTCTTCTGTTCCATTTGTACAGTTTGCCTCGAACGATTCAAAATCGTATGTATCTAAAAGCATTTCTTTTTTTTCTGTCCATTCCTTCATGAAGATATTCTGGAAGTTTTGCTTTAAAAGACCTTTGTCTGGCGTACGTACATTGAGTACTGCACGAGATTCGCTAACACCAGTTGTTGCATAGACTGGAAGTGTTTCAAGAATATCAGAAATTGTAAAGTCAACTTTATATTTTGACATCTGTTCTGATTTTTCGCACCATATATGGAAAAGACCCTTTTGGGATTTTCCATCTTTTACGCCATCTTTTATAGAAAGCAGCTTGATAATGGCAAACAGTGTTGCAAGAGGGTCTCTTACATGAGAAGGATCTGTAATGTTTCCTCCATTGCTTCCTTCTCCTAAGATACGAACTTTATAGCCCTCATCACGTTTTTTCTGAGCCAGATTAACAACGTTTGCTTCTCCGACTTCTGCTCTGAACAGTGATACGTTAAATGTCCTGCAGATATCATCGATTCTCATTGAGGTAGGGCAGTTTACTGCTACGGCTTTCTTTTCAAGTATGCTCATGGCCTTATGATACAGGCTTTTCTTTTGGAAACGGCAGGTTTTCCAGTAATCGTAGGCAAGTTCTGCCATTACACATAGTGAAAATACTGTCTGTGCTGGTATTGGCATTGCTTTATGAGTGCGTTCATCCCAGTATACTATGTTACCTCTATCACCGTCACAGTCAGGCATGTAACCAAGTATGACTGTTTCATCTCCATCTTCCTGCATCTGCTGCATACGTGATGCACAATAAATTAAGTTTTCTGGTTCTGGTATTATTGCGTGAACAATTTTTCCAGGTTCATCATTAAATGGAATGAACTTCAAATTACAAGATGGCATAAAATTTTTATCAATAGACACACTTCTTGCAGAACCATTCATATCACATACGATGGAAAGAGGATTTTCTGCGAGGTATGACTGAATGACATTGAAAATGTCCATCTGTTCTTCTTCAATATCAGTACCTGTAATTACATTACGAATAAATGCATCATAGGTACGAAGAGATTCTTTTTTATATTCTTCACTTTCATTTTTTATAAGTGTAAGTGCAGCATTATCTACAGAAGCAAGAATATCCTGTGCGTGTTTTTCAGCATCTTCATCAA
>CACXDK010000339.1 GCA_902766345.1 uncultured Spirochaetaceae bacterium
GCACTGCTTGAAGGAAAGACTGATACTGTATGCGGATATAAAAGATTTCAGTCACCAGATAAGGGAACAGAAGCTAAACAGGAAAATCCGCTTTCTGCATATATACTGGATCAAGAAAAAAAGCTTGTCTGCTACCCTACTGACACATCAAACAGCATTCATGCAGAAGGCATTTTAATAGGAGGATGTCTTGATGTGCTTGCAAACCTGACAGGCACAAAGTTTGACGGAGTAAAAGATTTTAATAAAAATATAGATGGTACATTATGGGTGCTTGAAGCCTGCGATTTAAGTCCAATGGACATAAGAAGAGCCATCTGGCACTTAGATGAATGTGGCTGGTTTGAAAAGGTAAAAGCTTTTATTATAGGACGCCCTCTTGCTGCCTGGCAGCAGGAAATGATGGGTGTAGACCAATACAATGCAGTTACAGACATTCTTTCAAAATATAATGTTCCAATTATAATGGACGCAGACGTGGGACACATTGCCCCGTCAATTCCACTTATTATGGGAAGCCCTGCCCAAATTAAAGTAAAAGACGGAAACTTAGAAGCCAGATTCACACAGTAAAAAATTAAGACTTACTTCTTTACTAAAAGTGAGTCTTACTTTCGTACAAGAAGAAAACCTTACTTCCTTACTAGAAGTGAATCTGAGTTCTAACAAACCGCAAGTCTTTGTTCTAACTAAGAACAAAGAGTGCGCATTAGAAACAAAGAAAAGCAGCAGTAATAAATTATATTCTTACAAGCTTAGAAATATAATGCCGTGTCTTTCCGAATAGAAGAGGATTAAGCCACATAATAGAAATGACAGTCTTCAGAGCAAAGATTGCAAACTTCTTTTTTCCGTTGAATTTTCTATGGTACAGACATGTAGAAAGCTGAGTATTTATTTTTGAAACACCTCTGTAAAACTGCATAACAGAACTGCTTTTGTCAGACTTTCCCTTAAGGTGCTGAATTTCAGGTCCATCTATAATCAGGCGCTTTTTACCAGCAAGTGCCATAGTCTTCTGAAGGTCAGAATCTTCCCAGTAAAGAAAATAACGCTCGTCAAATCGTGCAAAACTGTCATTACGGACAAACAAATCTGCTCCTGTAACAAAGCCAACTTCACCAACATACTTAGGCTTTACATCATCAGGAGCCTTTCCCAAATGAGTCTTTTTCAAAATCGGTATGGAATTCTTTATGGAACGGAGCAAATCCTTTGCATTATGCTTTACATCATGCCACACATTTTCCTGCAAGGTCCCATAAGAATGTATTATCTGCTTTTCTTCATTCAGCAAGTTAGAACCAAGAGAACCTATGTTATCTTTATCCTCAGAATTCTCCCAGTAATCAAAGAATATCTTTACAGCATTATTAAGTAACACAGTGTCAGAATTAAGGTAAAACACATACTTTCCTTTTGCCTTATCCAGAGCCCTGTTATTTGCAGCTCCAAAACCTAAATTCGCTTGATTATCAATTATTAAAACAGACGGAAACTCTTTTTTCACCATATCAAGTGAACCGTCTGTAGATCCATTATCAGACACAAAAACTTCAAATTCTATATCTTTCGTCTGCTCAAATAAAGATGAGAGGCAGTTATGCAATAAATCTCTTGTATTAAAATTAACTATTATTATGGAAACATCAACCATGAAAACATTGTAGCAATAACAGAGCTTTTATGCTATAGTAACATACTATGAGACTTTTATATGACTTAACTGCGACACAGCCTTCTCCAGAAAGTAAATTTCACGGCGGAGGGGCATACGGAGAAGTCGTGTTTTTTAAAATGCTGGAATATCTTGATAATTTTCAAATGTACTGCATATATAATGCAAAAAGCTATATAAACCCAGGAATATTAAAAGCCATAGAACAGCATAAAATACCATTATTTGACATAAATACAAAAAGCGTTGAATCTGTAATAAAAGACAATGCTATAGACCGTGCATACTCTGCCATGCTAAACTTAAACCAGAATTGGCCATTAGATAATGTACAGGTTTATACTACTGTACACGGCTTACGTACAATAGAAATGCCTTTTGAAACGACGATGCTTTGCTATGAGCATTCGTTAAAACAGAAAATCAAGGATGTTCTGTTTATGACTATGGCAAAAGACTTATATCTTAAAAAAATGCACACAATAAATGGAAGGATTGTAAGGGATTCAAGAATCAAGACCATTACAATATCAAA
>CACXDK010000340.1 GCA_902766345.1 uncultured Spirochaetaceae bacterium
GACTTTGACATATTCACAATGAATATTCTTGAACAGTTTCTTATGGGCTTTAAAGGCTGTCTTTTAATTGTAAGCCATGACCGTTACTTTATGGATAAAGTTGCAGACACACTTTTTATTCTTGAAGATGACGGAAGTGTTTCTGGTTATGTAGGAAAATGTTCAGAATACATTGACTACAGAAAGATGAAACTGGCAGAAAAAGAAGCTGAGGAAGCAGCAAAAAAAGCAAGCACAGAAAAGAAAAAAGCAGCCGCTCCAGAACAAGTCACACAATCTTCCAACAAGCCTAGAAAGAAGACTTTCAAAGAACAGAAAGAATTTGAAACTCTAGAAGCGGAAATTGAACAGCTGGAAGAAAAAAAGTCTGCTCTTGAAGCAGATATGGGTAGCACAGATTATGAAAAAGCTGCGGCTGCTGGAGAAGAATACAAAACCGTTAGCCAGCAGTTAGAAAATGATTACAAACGCTGGGAAGAACTTGCAGAATTAGCATAAAACAGGGAGACATTAAAATATGGAAAGAAAGCTTGTATTTTCAAAGAATGGCAATATTTATCTAGATACATATATGACACAAAGTGCCTTTTCAAAATCAAGGCTTTCTCTGCGTCTTACAGAAAACGGATTCATTGCCACAAAAAAAGATAACGAGTGGACTTTTACAAACTGGTTCTTTACAGGAACTAAGCTTGATGAAGCTACAGAGTCAAAACCAGAATCTGTATTATTGGAGGGGGCTGGTTTTAGCGGATTAACACTCAAAGATTTTTTTGAAACACAGGATAATACACGCCAGTATTTTGCAAGTGCATTAGTGTGCAGTGCAATTGAAAGTGCCATAAAACAAAATGTACCGCTTTACGCAATTGGAGCTGGAGGCATTGTAATTTCATCTGAGTTTGAACGCATCATTTTTGTTCCTTTTGATTTATATGAAACTGCATCACAATGTGCAGGTACAGAAATGTATGCAAAGTCGGAAGGAATGTACATTAACAAAAATCTAAAAAAATATGATGCACTCCGTTTTACACAGGCAGTTATTACTTACAAAGTTCTTACAGGAGAACTTCCTTACACACAGCAGGATGAAATACTTAGAGAAGAAGATTACAAAGATCACAATTACATTCCTGTTGCACAGAAAGTATGGTCTTTAAATCAAAATCTCGCACAGATTGTAGACAGTGCTTTACAGACTAAACCTTCACAAATCAAATCGCCTCAAACAGTACACAAACCAGAACCATTTCCAATTGAAGAGTTGTTCAAGGAACTTGGCATAACGCCAGAAGGTCACCCTGCGGCAGTTATTCGCAAAACAACAATTTCAAACGAAAAATTTAAAGAAGAAGCAGAAAAAAAGCAAAAGAGCTTTCAGAAGTCATTAAAGATAAAGCGCTGGGTACGTCATAATAAAACCGCAATCGGTATTGCAGGTGCAGTCATGGCTATAGTTATTGCCGTTGCAGGAACTCTTACACATGGCATGATGCAGCAGCCAACAACAAAAGGACTTTCATCTTTTGAAACAATAGAAATGTTCTACAGTGCTGTAAACAACACGGATACTGTAAGTGCAAAATCAAGTTCTAACTGTAAAAATGCAAATACCTTAATAGACATACTCAGTACTATTTATGTTGCTTCAAAGACCAGAAACGCCTACAATTTTAAAGACAAGACAGTTTCGCCAGCAGAATGGTTTCAATTTAACTATGACGGAAGCTATACTATGTATGGACTTACACAGTTTTCTATTGAGACAGAAAAAGGCAGCCTGTTCTATACTGCCCCTGCAAAAAATACATATCCTAAGCCAATTACAATAGAAAATCCTGACATAAAAGACAAAGATAAAGAAAAACATATAGTGTCTTATTATCTTGTATATAACGAAGGAGACGGCTCTCTTTTTGCGGAAGAAAAAGAAGACACCGTTACACTTACATTCACTAAAAACAGATGGATAATCACGGACATTCAGCAGAAAACAATCCGTGAAAGCAAGATTAATTACAAGGCATTCGTTGAAGAATATAAAGCCGCTCTTGAACAGGAAGGCAAAGACATCCTCAAAACTGCAAAAGAACTTAGAAAACATTATTACTGGATTCCGTCAAATTCTGAGTTGCTGGAAGCAGATAACAAAATAAAAGCTCAGAATGGAAGCTTTTAACTGACAAATATACAAATTTTGTCATATTGACTATAAAAGCGAATGTTGTTACAATCCAAGTTATATGGCAAAGTACACATACAATCTTGAAAAACAACACGCAAAAGGCAAACTTCATGCCATTGAACGCATAAATGCCCTTTGCGACAAAGAAAGTTTTTACGAAATATACTCCGCAGCACACCATCAGTGCACTAGTTTTGGAATGGACTCAAAGGAAATTCCTTACGATGGAGTTATTACTGGATTTGGCAAAATAAACGGCAAGAAAGTTGCGGTCTATGCACAGGATTTTACAGTTCAGGGCGGAAGTCTTGGAAAAGTACATGGTCAGAAGATTGCCGAGTTGATGGAAAAAGCCATAGAGTCACGCTGCCCTATCATTGGAATAAATGATTCCGGTGGAGCTCGTATTCAGGAAGGCGTTGACGCTCTGTGCGGTTACGGAGAATTGTTTTATCAGAATGTCCGTGCAAGCGGAACAGTACCACAGATAAGCATTATTGCAGGACCTTGTGCAGGCGGTGCTGTATATTCACCAGGAATCACAGACTTTATTTTTGCTGTAGATAAAATAAGCCAGCTGTTTATTACAGGTCCTAAAGTTGTAAAGAGCGTTCTTTCACTTGATATTTCTGCAGAAGATTTAGGCGGTGCTTCAATTCACTCTCAGAAAAGCGGTGTTGCACATTTCCGCAGTGAATCTGAAAAAGAATGCTATGAAAATGTACGAAAGCTGCTTGATTACATTCCTCATTATTATGGAGAAGAAATTGTTGCAGCAGCAAAATACAAATTTGACGCACATAAAAAGGCTAAGAAAATTGCCTCCGTACTGCCAGAAGAAAGCAAAAAAGGCTATGACATAAGAGATGTTATTGACTGTGTTGTAGATGATAACTCTTTCTTTGAAGTAATGAGAGAATTTGCAGAAATGGCAGTCGTCGGATTTGCAAAGATTGAAGGCAAGTCTGTCGGTATTGTTGCAAATAATCCGGCTGTGTGGGGAGGATTGCTTAATTGCGACTCTTCGGACAAGATTGCCCGCTTTGTACGCTACTGTGACAGCTATAATATTCCGCTTGTTACATTTGTTGATGTTCCAGGATTTTTACCAGGACCAGACGAAGAACAAAAAGGCATTATCCGCCACGGTGCAAAAGTAATCTATGCATACAGCGAAGCTACAGTGCCAAAAGTTACTGTAATTACACGTAAAGCTTACGGTGGTGCATACATTGCAATGTGTTCAAAGCATCTTGGTGCAGATTTTGTTTACGCATGGCCAAAGGCAGAAATTGCAGTTATGGGTGCAGAAGGGGCTCTTGAAATTCTGTATGCAAAGGAAATGAAAGATCCAACACAGGCTGCATTTGTTGCAATGAAGTCTAAAGAATATCATGAAACAATTATGACTCCTTCAATTGCTGCAAAGCGTGACTACATTAGTGAAATAATAGAGCCAGCAGAAACTCGTGAAAGAGTTGCAAGAAGTCTGGAATTCCTTGAAAACAAAATGCAGAACTCTGCTCCTGCAAAGAAACACGGAAACATCCCACTGTAATATAAATACAGATAAAAATAGGGCTGTCCTAGAAGTATACATACTTCATAACGGACAGCCCTATTTTTTTGCCACTTGCAGTTATAGGGCATTTACAATAAAATGTTTCTATATAAGA
>CACXDK010000341.1 GCA_902766345.1 uncultured Spirochaetaceae bacterium
CTGGGGCTTTTAAATTTTATATCCATCGTAATTATAATCATGTTCCTTATTCATTCCGTATACAAAACAAAAATTCGGGAACAGGAAATGATTGTTGCACGTCAGAATGCAGAACTTCTTGCTCTTAGGGGGCAGATAAATCCACACTTTCTTTTTAACATGCTTGAAAGCATTAGAATGCATTCTGTAATAAAAGAAGAAAACGAGACCGCACAGATGATACAGAGTCTTGCACATATTCAGCGGCAATATGTTGACTGGGGTGCAGACAGGGTAACGGTGGCTCAGGAACTGGAATGTGCAAAAGCCTATCTTGAATTACAGAAGTACCGCTTTGGCGACAGGCTTAATTATAAAATAGAAGCAGATGAAGAATGTTCTAAAATATTCATTCCAAAACTAAGCATTGTTACTTTTGTAGAAAATTCGTGCGTACATGGGATTGAAAACAAATCTACCCCTTGCTGGGTTTTTGTACGTGCTGTAAAACTAAACGATATGCTGGAAATTGAAGTAGAAGATTCTGGCATTGGCATGAGTGAGCAAAAGAAAAACGAACTTATACAGAGCATAAATGAAGCAAGTATATCCCTTCTAAAAGAAAAAGGAAGGGTTGGCATAATAAATGCATGTCTGCGTCTTAAGATTGCTACGGACAATAAAGTTCAGTTTATTATAGACAGCGAAGAAATGGTTGGAACCTGCTTTACACTGCGCATTCCATTAGATAACGGGAGGACTGGAATATTATGATAAAGACAATGCTTGTTGATGATGAACCGTTCATATTAAGAGGTCTTGGCGTTCTTCTTGACTGGGAAAAACAGGGATTTACTATTGTAAAGCGTGCTGAAAACGGACGGCAGGCGTATGAATATCTTTTGGAAAATGAAGTTGATTTTATTATAAGCGACATAAAGATGCCCGAAATGACAGGTCTTGAGCTGCTTGAAAAAATCCGTGAAGAAAAACTGAGCAATGCTTATTTTGTAATTCTTACAGGTTTTGCAGATTTCGGTTATGCACAAAAGGCAATAAGAAACAGCTGTACGGATTATATTCTTAAGCCTGTAGACATAAATGACCTTACTAAAATTCTTGAAAAAGTAAAGCTTCTCAAACAAAGTTCCGTAACAGGAAACTCTCTGCTCAATGCAGATTCTGGGTGGAAGAATGCAGATGAAGACACGCCTATAAAAGACCGAAACATTATCTGCAAAAAAGAACTTGATGACCTTGTACTAAAAATCAACACCGCCGACCATCTTAAAATTAGAAAGGCTGTTGAAACGTTATACGGAAGATTTAAAGAAATAAATCTCAACGGCATAAGCATTTCGCTTAATATTAATTATCTTATTTTTAATTTGATACAGCTTGCTTCGGAACAGAATGCAGAACTGAATCAGGAAGAAGCTTTAAACTTTATAAGCGAAAGCTCTCTGGATAAAGGCATTAGAACTGCAAGTCAGGAACATATCTACCGTTTTGCGTGCGACTATGCCGATTACCTCATGCAGCTGCACCGCCAGATTCCAAGCAACGTCATGCATCTTATTGCGCAGGAAATCCACGACAATTATGCAGATAACATTACTCTTAAAAGTCTGAGTGAAAAATATGAGCTTAACAGTGCGTATCTTGGGCAGTTGTTCAAAAAGCAGTACGGCGTGTACTTTAAGGATTATCTTAACAGTGTTCGCATGGAAAAAGCTGTAGAACTGCTGTTAAAGACGGACATGAAAGTTTATACGATTGCAGAAGAAGTCGGCTACAAAGATCCTGATTATTTTGTAGACTTGTTCATAAAATCCAAAGGCTGCACCCCTGCTCGATTCAGAAAACAGAAGTTAACTTCTCCAGATTTCCAATAGTTTTTCCCCTGTTTTTTTAAAGTTTGTCACGTTTCTTTCCTAGAATTGTCATTTATAATTTTTTATATAAAAGTATTAAATCGTAAAAATACTAGGAGGATCTTAATGAAAAAGTGCTTACTTTCAGTAATGGCAGTTTTTACAGGAGCAGTTCTTGCCCTGTCACTCGCCGGCTGTTCAAAGGGGCAGAAAAAATCTGCAAGTGGCTATAAGGAATTTACATTCTTTGCTACAGTTCCAGAAGCAGAGCTAAACAGCAACAATGACATTCAGAACATTATTGCAGAAAAAACTGGCGTAAAGGTAAAAGAAACATGGCTTACAGGTCAGACTGCACAGGAAGCTGTCGGAACTCTCATTGCTTCAGGAGACTACCCTGACTTTATAGACGGTGGCGGATACGGCATGGTAAACCTGTACGAAGCAGGAGCACTTGTTGCACTTGATCCTTATCTTGATGATTATCCAAACATAAAGAAGTTCCTTACAGAAGAACAGTGGGATCGTCTTAAAATGCCGGATGGTCACATCTACTGGATTCAGCAGTTTGAAAACATTCACGGAAAAGACACAACCTGTAACCATTCTGCAGAAGCTTTCTGGATTCAGAGCCGCGTACTCAAGTGGGCAAAGTATCCAGAAATTCGCACCATGGATGAATACTTTGATTTGATTGAACGCTACAATGCTGCAAACCCAACAATGGAAGATGGAACTCCAAACATTCCATACACCATCCTTTGCGATGACTGGCGCTATTTCTGTCTTGAAAACGCTCCTCAGTTCCTTGACGGTTATCCTAACGACGGTTCTGTAATTGTAGATCCAAACACAAAGAAAATCATTGACTACAATACAACTCCAACAGCAAAGAAATACTTTAAGAAGCTTAATGAAGAATACAAAAAAGGTATTGTTGACCCAGAAAGCTTTACACAGACTTACGATGAATACATTGCAAAGATTGCATCAGGCCGCGTACTCGGCATGATTGACCAGTGGTGGGATTTCTACTACACAGGCGAAACTGCAATTATGGATGCAGGTCTCGACAAACAGGGCTGCTGCTACATTCCACTTCCAATCACAATTGAAAGAGGCATGAAGAACCAGTGGCACAACTCTGGTGGAGTTCTTAACACATCATCAGGTCTTGGAATTTCTACAAGCTGTAAAGATGTAAAGGGTGCACTCCAGTTTGTTAACGACATTTTGAGTCAGGAAATTCTGAACCTTCGCATGTGGGGTGTAAAGGATGTTGACTACTATGTAGATGCAAACGGAAAATTCCTTCGTACAAAGGAACAGCGTGAAAAGAGCTATGATCCTGCATATAAAGCTTCACACTTATGTAACTACAGATACTTCCCTCAGTATGAAGGAACAAGTGAAGACGGCATAAACGCAATGAAGCCAACAGAACAGCCAGAAGAGTTCTTTGAAGGACTTCCAGAAACAACAAAGGAAACTTTCAATGCTTACGGCGTAAAGACTTTTGTTGAGATGCTCGGAACAACTCCTGCTCCAGGACCATGGTATCCTATGTACTCATATTCTCAGACAATGACAACCGCAACCCCTGGTGGTCTTGCATGGGCAAAGATGGGAGAAATTAAACATCAGGAACTTCCACGTGTTGTAATGGCACAGAACTTTGAAAAGGCATGGGACGACTATCTTAAGGTCTACAATTCTTGCAAGCCTGAAGACTTCCTTGCAGAAATGCAGGTTGAACTTGACCGCCGCATTGCAGAAGCTGCAAAGTGGAATAAATAGCCGCATTTCGATTTAAATAATAACAGCTGTACCCCTGCACAAACAGGGATACAGCTTATTATTAAAAGAGACCTTTGTTTTAGGAGCTGTCCATGTTATTAAAAAATAATAAAGCAAAAGAACTAAAAGTTCCCCTTACAATGAAAGAACTGAAAAGACAGAAAGTACTGATTATCTGGTCTGTCATTTTTGTTATTTACGGAATTATATTTTACTATCTGCCGCTGGCTGGATGGCTCATGGCATTTGAAAATTACAAGCCTAGAACTGGTCTTTTTCATTCACAGTTTATAGGACTTGCAAAATTTAAGCAGCTGTTTTCAGACAGATCTTTTCTTTTGGTAATTCGTAATACCCTTGCAATGGGTATTCTTAATCTTGTAAGTACATTTTTCATGGCAATTCTTTTTGCCATTCTTCTTAATGAAGTTGCAAGCAGAGGCGGTAAAAAAATTGTGCAGACAATATCATACCTGCCTCACTTTCTTTCATGGATTATTGTAACAGGAATTTTGCACGATTCCCTTTCTGGCACAGGCATTGTAAACGACCTGCTAATAAAATATGGCATAATAGATCAGCAGATAAACTTTTTTGCACATACAAAATATTTCTGGCCTATAGTTGCTTTTGCAAATGTATGGAAAGAAACAGGATGGAACGCAATCATTTACTTTGCGGCAATTACAGCTATTGACCCTTGCCTGTACGAAGCTATTGCCATTGACGGTGGCGGAAGATGGGCAAGAATACGATATGTAACACTACCAAGCATTAAACCAACGTTCATCATCCTTTTAATTATGAATATAGGAAACGTACTGAATGCAGGTTTTGAAATTCAGTATCTTCTTGGTAACGGACTCATTCAAAGCGTATCTCAGACAATAGACATTTATGTTCTTAAATGGGGTATAAGTCAGAATGACTTTTCTCTTGGTACTGCGGCTGGCATTTTCAAAAGCGTAGTAAGTATTGTCCTTATTGTGATTGCAAACAAAATAGCAAAGCACAATGGGGATGCAAAGCTTTATTAAACAATATCAGGAGGAATAAAAATGAATTACATTGCAAGACATAAAAAGCTGACAATGCCAGACAGAATCTTTAATATATGCAATTTTATCTTTATGGCATTGTTTTTAATCATAACTGTGTATCCAGTACTGAATACTCTGGCCATTTCATTGAATGAAGGTACAGATGCATTAAAAGGCGGAATTTACCTTATTCCGCGAAAACTAACAATGAAAAATTACATTACGGTTCTGCAAAAGGAAAACCTTATCACAGGTGCTTACATTACCGTACTCAGAACAGTAGTAGGCACCCTGCTTGCACTCTTTACGAATGCTCTGCTTGCCTTTATTGTAAGCCAGAAAAATTTTGCATTCAAAAAACCTTTGGCACTTTTCTGGATTGTAACAATGTATGTAAACGGAGGTCTTATTCCTACTTACATACTTTACCGAAACCTGCATCTTACAAACAGTTTTGCAGTTTACGTAATTCCAGGAATGATAAGCTGCTTTAACATGCTGGTTATCCGAACCTTTATGGAAGGCATTCCAGAAAGCCTTACGGAATCCGCCCAGCTTGACGGTGCAGGCTACTGGACTATTTTTGCACGAATTATTTCACCGCTCTGTAAACCTGTTTATGCGACAGTAGCATTGTTTGTTGCCGTAGGTCA
>CACXDK010000342.1 GCA_902766345.1 uncultured Spirochaetaceae bacterium
AAAAGTGACAAAAATGTGTATAAAAAATGTTTTTTTTTTCGCACACATTGACAGATATGTAATACAGGTGTTAATATTTTAATAAATTTAATAAGTTTGTAACATTTAGGAGATAGAAATTACTCATGAAGAGAAAACTCGTTCTTAGGCTGACTACATTATGTATAGTCGGTGCTATGATTTCAGCTGAGCCGGTATCAGCTAAGACTGCATCATCGGCTGTATTGCTTCCGGTCGCCGGAATAGAAAAAATATTAGATAAAGGAACATCAGTTGCTTCTGCAAGAGCTGAGGCGGTAGAGAAAACAGGAAAGGTTGATGCAGAGCTTACAGCTGCTGTCCTTTCAGAGACTAAAGCACCTGAAGAAGAAACAGAGCCAACTTCAAAGGAAGATGTTGATGAATCAAATTTAGAAGATATGCTTTCTGCAGGTTCAGGCAGTGAGTCAGCTTCGACAGAGTCAACAAAATCTGAAAATGAAAGCTCATCAGAGGCTGAGAGTGAAGAGCAGGAAGATGAAAAAGCTGAAGAACCTTCAGAAGAATCATCAGAATCGGATGATTCTGAAAAGTCATCTGATAAGTCATCAGACAAGGAAAAGTCTTCTAAGGATGATTCTTCAAAGAAAAATAAAAAGAAAACTACAGTTTCATCTGATTCTGCTGAAAGTATTTCTGCAGGAGCAGGAACAGAGATCAGCAGTGATGCTGATGCAGATGGCAGCATGAATCTTGTCGATGCTGTTACAGCAGGCCAGGATGAAGAGGAAGAGGATTTCTCCAACCTTGTTATCGCACAGGTAGATGATTACGTATATGTAAGAACAGAGCCTTCTGAAGACAGTGAGTATGCTGGTAAGCTGTACAATAACTCTGTTGGTAATGAGATTGAAGTTGAAGGCGATTGGATTAAGATCAAATCTGGAAACACAGAAGGTTATGTTAAATCGCAGTATGTTGTAAGAGGTGATGATGCCAAGAAACTTGCTGAAAAGGTTGGAACACGTCAGGCAAGAGTACTTACAACAACACTTTATGTAAGGGCAGAAGCATCTAAAGATGCTGATGTTCTTGGTATGGTTCCTATGGATGATGTACTTACAGTTTCAGAAGAGACAGAAGATGGCGAATGGGCTAAGGTATCTGTCGAAGAAGGTGAAGGATATGTAAGTACACAGTTCGTTAAGCTTTATACTGATTTCGTACGTGCTGAGTCAAAAGCAGAAGAGGAAGCACGTCTCAAGAGAGAAGAAGAGGAAAGAGAAGCTGCAAGAAGAGCTGCAGAAGCTGCAGAAGAAGCTGCAAGAAAGAAATCTGAAAAGAATTCTAAGAGCTCTTCAAAGGGTAATTCTTCAAAGGGCGGTTCTTCAAAGAGCAGTAGCTCAGGCAGTGGATCATCTTCAGGTGGTTCAAGCTATAAGGCAAGTGGTTCTGGCTCTGGTGCAGCAGTTGCAAATTATGCTCTTCAGTTTGTTGGTAACCCATATGTATATGGTGGAACATCACTTACAAATGGAGCTGACTGTTCGGGATTTGTAATGAGTGTATATCGTAACTTCGGTATTTCACTTCCACACAGCTCAGGTGGAGACAGATCTGTAGGTTCTGCTGTAAGCGGAGGTCTTGCAAATGCACAGGCCGGTGATATCGTATGTTACTCAGGACACGTTGCTATTTACATCGGTAATGGTCAGATTGTACATGCATCAACAGCTAAGACTGGTATTAAGGTTTCAAATGCAAGCTATAGAACACCTGTAGCAGTAAGACGAGTATTCTAAATTAAATAAATGTTCACATATAAAAGAATCCTGTGTTTAAACCGCAGGATTCTTTTTTGCTGTACGAAGAAATTTTCATAAGGCAGCAGATCATTCGCGATACGGGCTTGGAGATACGTATCAGTGTGATAAATTTTCTTTGTAAATGGGTTATAAAAGACTTGGGTGTAAAAAGTGTCAGTCAATTAATATTAGATGTATACAGTATATAGTTCATAAAATTAGACAAAATTTCGATATGAATTGCTTGGATTAAAAAGTTATCATCACTTATCCACTAAAATTGTCCACAAAAGAAGACTGTAAAAATGGATTATGCACAGAGTTATCCACTTTATCCACAAAAATTGCGAAAAAGAATGAACGGAATTATGGTAACTAAAATATGTGAAATATTATGAAAAGGCAGCAAAAACAGTTGATAATGTGTGTGGCGACAAAAAGAAAAAAGATGTGCAATTGTTTGTGCAATTTACAAGGAAATATAATTATTGATAATCAACTTGCTCTGTGTTATAATAATTTCACAATTAAAATGATTCTAAACCTAGTGTTTATTGTCATTTTGACGGTATGTCGCCGATTGCGCGGCAAATACAAACAGAAAAGGATGTGATCTGTATGCGTTTTGCAATTACCGGCAAGAACATCGATGTTACTGCAGGACTTAAATCAGCTGTTGAGGATAAGCTCAGCAAACTGGAAAAGTATTTCACACCAGATACGGAAGTTAGTGTTACCCTGAGTGTCGAAAAGGAGCGTCATAAGATAGAGGTAACTATTCCTGTAAAGGGAAGTATTATCCGTTCAGAACAGGTCAGCAATGATATGTATGTTTCAATTGACCTTGTAGAAGAGATAATTGAAAAACAATTAAAGAAATATAAGAAAAAGATCATCGACAGAGCTCAGGATGCGGCTTCCTTCAAAAAGGAATATGTTGAGAGAGATTACGACGATGATGATGAGATCAAAATCGTAAGAACAAAGAGATTTGGTATAAAACCTATGTATCCAGAGGATGCATGTGTACAGATGGAACTTCTTGGACATAGCTTCTATGTTTTCAGAAATGCTGAGACTGATGAAGTTAATGTTGTATACAGAAGAAAGGGCAACACTTACGGATTGATCGAACCGGATAACTAATTGATATTAGGAGCCGGAGCGAAAAGCTCCGGCTCTTTTTGCGTGCGCGAGAGGCTGTGAAGATGCGCCTTAGAAGGAAAAACAGCATTTTGAAAAAGTATGTATACAAGTACATTAGCTGCAACCCACAAGGGCATTGAGTTTCGGCGTTATCATATGCGAACAGAAATTAACAATTTTTTAACAATGTATTATTGCAAATACCAGTTCCGTGTGCTATGATGATAAACGGACTGATAAAAAAATAACAATCTCCCGATTTGACGGGATAAAAGTTATGAAAAATCAAGGAGGCATTATTTATGGCAAAGAAGATTGTTCTTGCAGGCGCTTGCCGTACTGCAATTGGCAAAATGGGTGGTGCGCTTTCCACAACACCTGCTGCTGAACTCGGTTCTATCGTAATCAAAGAAGCTCTTAAGAGAGCAGGAGTTCCGGCTGATAAGGTTGATCATGTTTATATGGGATGCGTAATCCAGGCTGGACTTGGCCAGAATGTAGCACGTCAGGCATCTATCAAGGCAGGTCTTCCTGTTGAGTGTCCTGCTGTTACAGTCAACGTTGTGTGTGGTTCAGGTCTTAACTGCGTAAACATGGCAGCTCAGATGATCGAAGCCGGTGACGCTGATATCGTAGTAGCAGGTGGTATGGAGAACATGTCAATGGCTCCTTTCGCACTTGATAAGGCTCGTTTTGGTTACAGAATGGGCAACAGCAAACTTATAGATACAATGATCAATGATGCTCTTTGGGATGCATTCAATGATTATCATATGATCAAGACAGCTGATAACGTTGCTGAGCAGTGGAAGCTTACTCGTGAAGAGCTTGATGAGTTCGCTGCAGAAAGCCAGAATAAGGCTTGCAAGGCTCAGGAAGAGGGATGGTTCAAGAAGGAAATCGTTCCTGTAGAAGTTAAGCAGAAGAAGCA
>CACXDK010000343.1 GCA_902766345.1 uncultured Spirochaetaceae bacterium
GGACTATCGAAAACTGTAGACTGGTATCTTAACAATTCTGAATGGATTGAACATATTCTTAGCGGAGAATATAAGAACTGGATTCAGAAAAACTATACTGACCGCTGAAGATAAGAAAGGATCCTGTCTTTATCTTCTGCATTAAATGTTACTGCGCCAGGAATATCTCTCATAAAGGTATACTGGCGTTTTGCATATCTACGGCTGTTTTTCTTTATACGCTCTTTTATTTGCTCGATAGAAGTTAGTTCTGGCATAAAAAATTCACTATAACCAATAGCTTTCATTCCAGGTGTGTCTTTTGTGTATCCTGCTGCTTTTAATTGCTCAACTTCATCTGCAAGCCCCTGCAAAAACATGCGGTCAACACGTTCATTAATACGGTTATATAAATCATCTCTATCTCTGTCCAATATTATTGGTATAAAGTGGAATTTATTGCGTAATACAGATGGTAATTTATAGGAACTTAAAGGCTTTCCTGATGCATAAAATACTTCTAATGCACGGACAATGCGGTACGCATCGTGGACATTTATTTTTTCTGCACTGACAGGATCCTTTTGCTTTAATTCATTATATAAAGCTTGATTACCTTCTTTTTCAATACGAAGCTTTAGAACATTTCTTGTTTTTTCGCTACTGATTGGAGTTACAGGAAGCCCCATGAGAAAATTTCTAATATAAAAACCTGTACCACCAGTAACAATAGGATAGTGCCCCCTATTAATAATCTGTTCACACAATTCATCTGCAAGGTCAATAAATTCCCCTACACCAAACTGAACATCTGGCGTTACAACATCTATAAGATGATGAGGAATATCTTGCTTTTCAATTTCATCAGGTTTAGCAGTCCCAATATTTAGCCCCTTATAAACCGCCTGACTGTCTGCACTGACTACTTCGCCTAAACCTTTAAAACAAGAAAGACTGCTTTTTCCAAAGAGTTCCCTGGCTAAAGCAGTCTTACCACAAGCTGTAGGCGCAAAAATAACAATAACTGGCTTACTGTTCAATGCGATATTTTACGTCCCCTGTAAAAAGTTGACGAGCTGCAAGACTTACATCTTTGCCATCATGCTCGTCTAAAATAGGATCTTTTATTTTTGCAAGCTGAAATGCACGTCTGCTTGCTGCAGCTGTAATTTCATATATGCTGCCTTTAAATTTTACTAATTCTTCAAGTGGAAAAATCATTATTACACCCCTATTTCTATGAATTATATCAAAAAAAGCCTTTTCTGTCTATTATTTTAATTTTTTTTTATTTTTTTTCTGAAAAAGTGTAAAAAAATGATCAATCTTTTGAATAACAATATTAGAGAGAGGTAAAAAAAATTTTTTAGGAGTATTCTTATGAAAAAACTCAGTATTGTTTCCATTCTTGGAATTTTAACCCTTAGTTTTATTACCAGTTGTGCCAACATGACTGATGATTATGATCAGGAACAGATGGCAGAACCTACCCCAGTAATAAAGGAAACAGAAAAGCAAAAAAAACGTTCCGTTTCATATATAACGGAATTTGGGACTGCACCTGCAAAAACAGACAGAGACTATGCTTTTGCAATGACAGAAAAAGAGCTTTTCCCGCTGTATGCAGAAAAAAAGACTTTTGCAGGTTGGATAGATTCTGTATCAGGAACATTGATCAATGTAAAGCATAAAATAACAGATGATATGGTTCTTACTGCGAACTGGAGAGACATTCAGGCTGGAGATATAGTTCTTGCCGAAGGACCTATTGTAAGCACCGAATGTTATGGGGTTGTAAAGAATTCTGTACATCCAATGGCAATTATATATCAGGCTACAGGTGGAAAATATATGGGAGTATCTGTAAAAACCACTCGGACTTTTTGGACAGATCTTACATCTAAAAGGGTGACAAGCATAAAATTCTCAAAGACTGGAAAAGAAAGTTATGAATCTATAAAAAAAGAAAATAGAACTATTTTTACAGATAAAAATTTTCCAGTTCTAGCCTATGCAGAACATTATGCAGATTTATTTACAGATATACAAAACTGCCAATATGCAACAGGTTGGTATATTCCTGCAGAAGAAGAACTTAAAAAAGTCTATCAGGAATTTAGCATTATAAATAAGAGCTATGCGAAAATTGAAAAAAACTCAAAACTGGTACAGAACTATACATCATTAGATGGAGCATGGACTTCATCAAGTGATGGAACATATATCTATGGTATTGGTCTTGTAAAAAGTGGTGATTATGAAGAAATGAGAAGAAGTCTGGTCTCTCGAAAACAGGAAACTCCACCTTATTTAGTGGGGTATACTGAATACAGTATCACTATTGGCTCTTCTGCATATAAGTTTTTTACAATGAGAATGAACAGTACAAAGACGCTTAATGCTTACTGTATTAGGGAATTCTAATTGCAAGCTCAATAATTTTTAGATAGAATAAGACCATGTCAGAACGAAATAAATGTGTACAGGCAATTATATTGAATATTACTCCACAAGGAGAAAATAATAGACGTATATGTGCATTATCTTCTGACATGGGTCTTTTTTATGCAACCTTATATGGAGGTCCTAAAAGTAAATTACGTTCTTTAGTACAACCTTTCAATGCTGGTAAACTTTGGATTTATAATGATGAAGCAAAAAAATCAATAAAGATTACTGATTTTGAAGTGTTGGATTGCCATATTAGCCTTCATACAAGTCTTTATAAGATATGGACTGCCAATCTAGCTTGTGAAGTCCTGCTAAAAACTCATCGTGCTGGTGATGAAAAAAAAGCTTTTACTTTATTTAGTGCATTTATAAATGGAATTGACAGATGTGAAGAAAAAGAAGCTATGCTTGGTACTGTTCGTTTTTTATGGAGATATCTTGCACTTCTTGGGGTTCAACCTGAAATAGAATTATGTGAACACTGCAAATCCAACGTTCTAAGTAAAAACTGCTGTTATATACCAGGAACAGGACTTTTATGTTCTGACTGTTCAAATTTGCCAGAGAATACACTGTATTTTCCACTTAGTTCAAATGCACTAGTATATCTTGCTTCAATAAATGAACTTTCTCCTGGAAAAGTACGAGCTCTTACAATAGACAGTCAGTCTGTATATGAATTAAAACAATTTACATTCTACCTTATCGAGCAGGCAGTTGCTTCAAAACTTAAAACCATAGAAATCGGCATGGGAATATTGTAAACATAAGGATTTCTTTATTTTTAACTTGCAAAAGAAAACTTATAGCATTAAAATAAAATCGCAATTTTAATGGTAAGAGGATAAATAATGAGAGCAGCAGATATAATCATAAAAAAACGTGGAACTGGAAATATAAAAGGTCAGAGTCTTACAAAAGAAGAAATTGAATTTCTTATAAAAGGTTATGTAGACGGTAGCATTCCTGATTATCAGATGGCAGCATTTATGATGGCTGTATATTTTAATGGAATGACTTTTGAGGAAACTGGTTATCTTACATCTGTAATGCTTCATTCAGGTGATGTCATTGAGCTTCATAATAAGCAAGACAAAGGCTTGAAAGGTCCTTTTGTTGATAAGCACTCTACAGGTGGAGTTGGTGATAAAATAAGCCTTCCACTTGCTCCTATAGTTGCATCTCTCGGAGTACAAATTCCAATGATGAGCGGTCGTGGTCTTGGTCATACAGGTGGAACATTGGATAAACTTGAAGCAATTGAAGGATATAATGTAAAGCTTACACCTGAAAAGTTTGAATCTTTAATTGCGAAAACAGGTTATGCAATGATGGGTCAGACCGAAAAAATTGCCCCTGCAGACAGAAAGATGTATGCATTGAGAGATGTTACAGGTACTGTAGAAAGCATTCCGCTAATTACAAGCAGTATTCTTTCTAAGAAAGTTGCAGAAGGCAGTGATGCATTAGTATTTGATGTAAAATATGGATTAGGTGCATTCATGAAATCTGCAGCAGATGCAGAAAATCTTGCAACTTTCCTTGTAAAAACATCACAGGCAATGGGTAAAAAAGCTGTTGCACTCCTTACAAACATGGATTCTCCATTAGGGTATAAAACTGGTAACTATCTTGAAATTGAAGAAACTCTAGAATGTCTGCAAGGAAAAGGACCTGAAGACATTATGGAACTTACGTATGCTTTAGGAAGCCGAATGGCAGTATTTGGTGAAAAAGCAGCTTCTGTTGAAGAAGGTTTAGCTCTTTGTAAGGAAGCCGTATCTTCAGGAAAAGCTCTAGAGAAATTCCTTGA
Source organism: uncultured Spirochaetaceae bacterium (assembly GCA_902766345.1). Next base: position 4,244 of record CACXDK010000343.1, read on the forward strand.
AAATGTAAAAGACCAAGGCGGAGATCCTGATAAACTTTTGAAGGAACAAGGTACACGCCGTTCAAAATTCCATTTAGAACTTACAGCTCAGCAAGATGGGTATATCCAGATAGATGCCTATAAAACTGGTATTGCATGTATAAATCTTGGTGTTGGACGAAATAAAACTACAGATATTGTTGATCCTGATTCTGGTATTATTTTTGCAAAAAAACAAGGAGAACTTGTAAAAAAAGGCGATAAAATCATGGATGTTTATGCTAAAGATGCAAATTCTCTTGCAGCAGGTACTGCACAGCTTTCCAAAGCAGTCTCATATTCTGAACAGAAACCCGAATGTGCCAAACTTATTCTTAAGGAAATAAAATAGTGGCAGTTTGGAATAAAAAAGAAATATCTCAAAGTCTTGTAAAGGACTTAGAAAAAAAATACGCAGTTGATGCATTGACTGCCAGTATTTTTGCAAGGCGTGGTATTACATCTGGAAAAGATATTCTATACTACCTTGAAGATGATCTTAGGTTTCAGCATAGTCCTTTTTCATTTTCAATTATGGAAGATGCTGTAGACAGAATTATTTCGGCATCTGAAGAGAAAGAAAAGGTTCTTATTTTCGGAGACCGAGATGTAGATGGTGTTACAGCGACTACGGTATTACACGATTGCCTAAAAGATATGGGCATTGATGTACAATACAGACTTCCAGAAGGTAATGATGCATACGGGCTTTCTATTCCAGCCATTGATGATTTTTATAAAGATAACGGCTCTTTAATTATAACTGTAGACTGTGGCATTTCTAATAATGTAGAAGTTGCCCATGCTACAGAACTTGGAATTGATGTTATAATAGTTGATCATCACAATCCTCAGGAAGTATTACCAAGCCCTGCTATTATTATTGATCCAAAATGCATTGATTCAGGCTATCCATTTCCAGATATTTCAGGTTGTGCTGTAGTCTTTAAACTTGTAAGCGCCTTAAGATTCAGTAAAAGTAAATGGTATAAACAGGAAGTAACACTTTTAAATATTATTCCGGAAGAAAATTCTTTCTGCATTGATTGTATAAAATTAAGAAATCTTATTCCTGTACGGCAGATAAAAGAATATATAATTCCAGGAGAAACTGCTCTTTCTCAGACAAAACTTCCTGCCTTTCTTTCTGGACAGATTATATTAGTGTGGAATAAAGAAAGAATTCTTTCTTTTCTTAGCACATGTTTTGGAACAGGTATAGAATTTAACCTTCTTGATATGAGGGTTGAAATTGGAATTCTTATTCCTCAATTCAAAAATTATGAACTTAGTAAAATAAAAACTCTTTCAAAAATTGCGAAATATGGCAATCATGAGCCTACCGAAATTGGAGGTTTTTATAACATTTATGTCACATACGTACAAATGGCATTAAAAAAAGAATTCCCAGATTTAATACAAAAAGAAGATAGGGATTTACAGCTTGTAGCACTCGCTGCACTTTCGGACATTATGCCAATGAAAGATGAAAACCGTATCTTTGTCAAGAAAGGGCTTGCATCTATTAATGCCAGTCGTATCCGACCTGGGCTATTGGAACTTATGTCAGTTCTGAATATGTTAGGAAAACATATTTCATCTACTGATGTAAGCTGGACAATTGTTTCCAATTTAAATGCTGCAGGTCGTTTAGGACATCCAGAACTTGCAGCGGATCTGTTTATCTCAAATGATTCCTCGTATAGAGAAATGGCTGCAAGAAAAATAAAAGAATTGAACGCAGAACGTAAACAGCTTTCACAGGATGCTTGGGATTATGCAGGAATACAGGCAGAAACTTCAATTCCACTTCATCACGATAAATTATGTGTCGTCATAGATGAACGAATAAATCGAGGTGTCAGCGGCATTGTGGCTGGAAGACTAGTTTCGTTATATAACGTACCTGCTATAACAGCAACTTTTGTAGGACAAACAGTTATAGGCTCTATGAGAAGTTGTAGAGGGGTTGATTCTTCTGATTTTCTAAATAGAATGGGCGATATTTTTATAAATCACGGCGGTCATACCTGTGCTGCAGGTTTCAGTTTTCAACGAAACAGACTTGCTGAATTTGAGCAGAAACTTCTTGATGTATCAAATGAAATTGAATTAGAAGAATCTTCAGCAAACAAATATGAAATTGATGCTGAAATTCCTGCTACATATCTAACCCCAGAAATTCTTTCTGTTACAGACAAATTCGAACCATTTGGAGAAAAAA
>CACXDK010000344.1 GCA_902766345.1 uncultured Spirochaetaceae bacterium
AGCTTTACAGCTTCTAATACCGTTCGGGCTATCCTCTACCCCAACGCAAAATTCTGTCTCAACACCAAGTTTCTGAGCGGCTTTAATGTAAATATCTGGAGCAGGTTTTGAATGTTCAATTTCATCTCCAAAAGTCCAGGCATCAAAATAATCATAAATGCCGACAGCCTTTAACTGCCGCTCTGCGACACGGTGTGATGTACTTGTTGCAAGACCAAGTTTGTATCCTGCTTTTTTTAAATACTCCAAAGTTTCTTTTACTTCTGGCAAAAGAGGAATTCCTTTTGTAAATTCAATTTCACTATAGCAGACGTTAAAATCGTCAAAGAATTTTTTGCAATTAAATTCTGTTCCGTAGCGTGCGCACAATTGCTTTTCCATCATTTCAACATTGCAACCGCGGTTTTCTTCAATGGCAGCCTGAATGTCTGCAAGATTCATCTCTTCTGCAAGTTTGTACCAAATTTCATCACAAATAGATTCTGAGTCAATAAGAACTCCGTCCATGTCAAAAATGACAGCTTTAATTTCCATTTTTGAATTATGTCACAAAAGCCTTATTCTTACAATTCATTAAGAATTCTTTTGCAGATCATCTTACATCCGCATTAACTTCTACTATTAAATCAGAGATAATATTCTTCATCCAATGGGATCCCCACAGAACGCTTTTCTTTTGCAACCTTTGCAGTGAGCACCCATCCATACACTATCAAATTGTTCGACTGCATTTTTTACAAAGCCGCGATTACTGCTTAGAATTCCAGCTTCAAAGTTTCGTGTGTTTTCTCCTTTCATACCGAGTCCCGCACCTGTTAGATTTGCAGAACCTACATAAGCAGTTTTCAAATCGAAGATGATTATTTTGAAATGTACTCTAGGGCACAAAACACGTTCCATTCCTTCTATGAGAGCTGGATATTTGTCAAAATCCTTGCGGAATGCCGGACCTGGTTCTTTGGCATGAATCAGTCGGATTTCTATTCCTCTTTTTGCAAGGTCAGATAAAACTTCTAGCAAAGGTTTTGAACTTCTTCCATCTTTTACATACATGTCTTTGATGTCAGCCGTACCAATCCAAAGTGTTCTTTTTACTTTTTTTATGCGTTCAATTACCAAGTCATAGTGACTCTCATTTGCAATGTAAAGAAACTCTGAATCATTTTTAGGTGTATCTTGTTTATCAGGTGATTTTTTGTTTCCAAACATATAACTGTCAGTCCTTAGGTGAAATTAAGGATATTATAAACCATTACCTCTGTCAAATGTTGATAGATGTGATGCTTTTTTTTTCAGAAAATTATTGGGATTTTATGCAGAACAACAAATAAATCTTAAAATAATACAAAACAATATATCTTCGGCAACAAGTTTTTTAATTCTAGTAAGTAATGGTCTTCCATTCTAGTAAGTAATGGTGTTCCATTCTAGTAAGTAATGGTGTTCCATTCTAGTAAGTAACGGTGTTCCGTTCTAGTAAGCAACGGTGTTCCGTTCTAGTAGCATCGGTGTCCCGTTCTAGTAAGTAACGGTCTTCCGTTTCGGTAGCATCGGTGTTCCGTTCTAGTAGCAACTTTTTTCCATTCTAGTAAGTAACGGCGTTCCGTTCTAGTAAGCAACGGTGCTCCGTTCTAGTAAGCAAAATTTCACCTCCTTAATTGCATTTCATCTGTAAAACATTGCATCTTGTCTAAAATGTATTTTATTTATCTCTCTTATGCCGTATCATCTGGCAACGGAAAGTGCAACTCTACAAAGCGTAGGTTGCATTCCCGAACTTGTCGCTGTAACATTTGGGGCAAAGGAGAAACAGATGACAAACCAGTACATTACAGGTGCAATGATTAAACGCCTTAGGGAAGAAAAAAAGCTGACACAGACAGAACTGGCAGAACGAATTAACGTTACAGACAAAGCAATTTCAAAATGGGAAACAGGCAGGGGTTATCCAGACATTTCGTTGGTAGAACCGCTTGCAAAAGCTCTAGGCGTTTCAGTCATAGAATTACTTTCAGGTGAAAACGTCATAAACACAAACAGGGCATCAAACATGCTGAAAGTAAAATTTTATGTCTGCCCAGTCTGCGGTAATGTAATTCAAAGTACAGGAGAAGTCGTTGTAAGCTGTTGCGGAATAACGCTTCCTGTCACAGAAGCAGAGGAATCCCAAGATACATGCGGTTCATGTGCAGAACATTCTGCAAACGTTGAACGTGTAGAAGATGAACTCTTCATCACTGTAAATCATGAGATGAATAAGTTGCACTACATATCATTTATTGCGGCAGTAAGGTCTGACGGTGTAGAACTAAAAAAACTCTACCCTGAACAAAATGCAGAAGCACGTTTCAAAATCAGCGGAACAAAAGCACTGTATTATTACTGTAATCAGCATGGATTATTTAAGGTGCAGAAATTTTAAGAAGGGGTAACAAGAACATGAAAGTTTTAGTTTTGAATGGAAGTCCTAAAAAAGAAAAGAGCGACACAATGTGCATTACACGCGCATTTCTTGAAGGAATGAATGAGAATGCCAAACATGATGTGCATATAATTAATGTGGTAGAAAAACATATTGAATACTGCAAGGGATGTTTTTCATGCATGCAAAATGGCGGCAACTGCGTTTACGATGATGACATGAAAGAACTGCTTAAAGAGGTTCTTGCAAGCAATCTTTTAATTTTTAGTTTTCCTTTGTACTGTTTTGGAATGCCTGCACCGCTAAAAGCTTTTCTAGACAGAACTCTACCGCTTTCAAGCATGGCAATGCAGAAAGTTGGAGACAGGTACGAACATGTGGAACAGGCAGATTTTTCGCACCTGCGTTATCTGATGATATGCGGATGCGGATTTCCAAACAGCACGCATAATTTTGAACCAGCTGTAGGTCAGTTTAAGCTGTGCTTTCCGAATGAGCATACTATAATAA
>CACXDK010000345.1 GCA_902766345.1 uncultured Spirochaetaceae bacterium
CCTGTCTGATGAAATCAAGGAATTGATACTCCGGAAATGCAATGATGATCCGAGAAGCATTGAGGATGCCATAAACCTTGTATTTTCTGAGACACTTGCTGACGATGAGAAGACCGGACACAAGATAGCCCTTTTTTCTCCCGAACAGTACTTTTTAGGCTGGGAAAACTTCCGCGGGAAGAAATTCATTTCCAGAAATGTTTGGAAATTACAGGAGGGCTTTCTGAATTCAGGCTTTCCTGATGAGGATGAAAACGATTTTGATGACATGTAGTGAATTCAAGCCTTGTATTGGTTTTAGGTAAGAAGTTATTTTGGAAGCAGAAAAAGGATTTGCAATCCATTTTGGATTGTAAATCCTTTTTTTATGTTCGGATTCTTTTATGCTTCTGTCTTAATTCCTCTATAGGGAATATATTCTGCCGCTAGGACCGATGTATTTTCCTGACTCAAGGGCAAGCTCCATTCTCTCCACATTTTTTCTTAAAGCTTCCGTTTCTTTGTCAAATGAAAATAATTCCTCATCTGATTCTATGTTTTCATCATTATTTATCGCAGGATACGTATCTTCAATTTGAACAGACCACTTAAAATATTTGCATAGATATTTTAATTCTTTTGAAGATTTTAACTCTGGATAAAGTGCCGCAGTCATGAAATTAAAATCGGAATTGAATAGTTTATTTGCTTTTTGAAGGAAAAGAAAACTTGCAATGCATAGCCTGTCCATCTCCTGTTGCCTGATTTCCATTTCACTGTCAAACCTCTGCTGTGCAATATGGGAAAAATAATTATTCCAATACTGCTGACGTTCAGCTTGTGATAATTTTTTTATCTTGCTGATACTTAATTCTTTAAACATAAAACTGCCTCCGTTTGTTTTATTGTTGAAATTGTAAAATATAAAAAATAATATGTACAGTCATTGTTTTTTCTTAAAATGTGAAATAACAGTTAATGCAAGATAAAGGAGTGTAGTTTTCCTTGCTATGCAAGGAATTACACTGTTCAATGTATCTCAAATGAGATACACGTTTTTTTTTGATAATTTTTTGTTAGATTTGGAAAATAGTTGATTTATTTTTTTTCTGTTTTTTTGAAGTTTTTTAATGAAATACTCAGGAATGGAAAATTTCTTTTACAGATAAATATTGAAAGGTTTAGCTTGAATCCACATATTTTGTGTTCAGGGTATATTTTTTTCTGTTACGGAACTGGCAGTTTTGTGATAAAAAAATGTTCGGGATTAATGATTTTTTTTCGTGATTCTGTAAAATTTCCATGATTTCATTTTTTGCGTTTTAAGCAGGAACTGCAATTTATGTGATGTTTTCCTTTTATGATTATTTGGATGAATATTTAATGAATTTGCATGAATATTTTTATCCGTATTGTCAGATTTTTTTATGAGTTCAAGTTTTTCTTTACGCTAATGAGATATGGAATTTTCTGCTTTTTCTTTGGTTTACGAAGAAAAATTCAACAAGGGGAAATCATGAAAGTTCAGGCATGGTTTTCGGACGGAATCTTACTCTTCAAGAATGGACCGCGTGATTGCGGCTGCGGTCCTGGTAGTGCGGCTTCGGCTCCGCACTCGCCGCAAAGGGGTGTAATGGGCTGGGAAGTTTTCTAAAGCTAACTTCACCCTGAGATATTTGTAACTTAATTAACTTGCAGGATTAAGTTACATAAGTTACAATAACAATATGAGTGCAGAAGAAATCCTTAAAAAAATTGAATCTCTCCCGTCAGGTGGCCTTACTTCAAAAACAATTAGGGGCAAGGCATATACTTATTATCAATGGACAGAAAACGGAAAGCAACGTTCCCGAATCGTAAGGGAAGAAGAGTATGATAATTTAAAAAATCAGATTGAGGAAAGGAAAAAGCTTCAGACTCAGTTGGCTAATCTTGAAATCTATAAAAATAAAGGTGGCACAGTCTCTCAGAATGAAGTTCCTGCTTTTATTACGGATGTAAGAATCGGTAAAACTTTGGAAGATTTTACTGCATCAATTAAAGATTACAAGAAACGGGAGTTATACTCAGCAATTGAACAATATGTGTATGGCGATACGCATGATAAAGTGTTTATTCTTTACGGGTTGCGTAGGACTGGAAAAACAACATTAATCAGGCAGGTTATTTATAACATGAAAGACGAAGACAGAAATAAAACTGTCTTTATTCAGATTAACCATACGAATACCCTTGCTGATGTCAATAAAGATTTACGGAAACTTGAATCACTTGGATATAAATATGTCTTTATTGATGAAGTAACTATGATGGATGATTTTATACAGGGGGCTGCATTATTTTCTGATGTATTTGCTTCCAGTGGAATGAAAATCGTGCTTTCAGGAACAGATTCCCTTGGCTTTGTTTTTTCGGAGGATGAACAGCTTTATGACAGATGCTTTCTGTTACATACCACATTTATACCTTTCCGTGAATTTTCAAATGTTCTAGGCATTCATGACATTGACCAGTATATGGAATTTGGCGGGACAATGAGCCAGAGTGGAGCCAATTACAACAAGTCTATTTTTGCTACAAAGAAAAGTACGGCTGAATATGTTAATACGGCAATTGCCAGCAACATTCAGCATTCACTAAAAAATTACCAGTATGGAAGCCACTTCAGAAACCTGAAGGCACTTTATGATAAAGGTGAACTTACAAATGCCATAAATAGAATTGTAGAAGACATGAATCACAATTTCACGATTGAAGTTCTTACAAGAACATTTAAATCTCATGACTTTGGCAGTGCGAAGGATATAATACGAAAAGATCGTGAAAATCCTACTGATATTCTTGATGATTTGGACGGTGAAAAAATTACGGAAGAACTGAAGAAGCTTCTAAAGATCCTGAATAAAGAGGAACAGGAAATTGAAATTCAAGATGTTCACAGGCATGAAATAAAAGAATATCTTGATTTACTTGATTTGACCTGCGACATTCCTCTTGTTGACATGAATGATTTAAACAGCAGGAAAGTTACTACTGTCTTCAGCCAGCCTGGTTTACGGTACTCTCAGGCCGAATCGCTTATAAAATCATTAATGATGGATGAAATCTTTAAGAATGTTGACGCACAGGAACGGAAAAGAATTATAGAACGAATTCTTGATGATATAAAAGGACGGATGCTTGAAGAAATAGTGCAGCTGGAAACGAAAAAAGCAAATCCGAATCTTGAAGTGTTCAAGCTGCAGTTTGCCGTTGGTGAATTTGATATGGTTGTTTATGATCCGGAAAATGTCTGCTGCAAAATCTATGAAGTAAAACATAGCAGAGAAAAGTCTCCGTTTCAGTACCGCCATTTGATTAATGAAGAAAACTGTAAGCAGACAGAATTCAGGTTTGGAGAGATTATGGAAAAAGTTGTC
>CACXDK010000346.1 GCA_902766345.1 uncultured Spirochaetaceae bacterium
ATCTGTTATAAAGTCCGTACAGCGTGTGTCAAAGTAAAGTTCCGCACCAAGCTCTTTAAGTTTTGCGTTCATGGCATTTATGATGGCTGGCAGTTTGTCTGTGCCAATGTGAGGGTGTGCGTCTGTAAGAATCTTTTTGTCTGCCCCAAAGTGTGCGAATATCCTTAATATTGAAGAAATGTCTCCGCGCTTGTTACTTCTTGTGTAAAGCTTTCCGTCACTGAATGTACCGGCACCACCTTCTCCAAAGCAGTAGTTGGAATCTTCATCTACTGTGCCTTTAGTGCTGATGGCTGCAATGTCCTTGCGCCTTTGCCCTGTAACACTGCCGCGTTCAATGATTATTGGCTGAATGCCCTGCTCTAAAAGCGTGAAGGCTCCAAAAAGCCCTGCTGGTCCTGAGCCGATTATGATTACTTTCTTAGTTCCGTCTGCATGCTTCCATTGCGGAACACAGTTTTGTGTGTCTTCTGGTTTTTCACCTATGTAAACTTTGTAGCGAAGTACAAGTTTTACTGAATTGTGACGTGCGTCTATGGATTTTTTTACGAATACGGCTGTAAAGTCTGAACCGTCTGGAGCGGTTTTTATGTTTTTAGCCCTGAGAGCTTTTGAAATTTCCTGTTTTATGAAGTTAAAATCCTTTTCTTTATTTGGCTGAACTGTAACTGTAATGTCTGTAATCATAGGGTACATTATATATAGTGTAGGCATTTTTTTCTATTGCAAAGCTGTTGTTTTTTGTTTGCTTTTTGGCTAAATGCATGTGATAATTAAATTTAATGCAGCAATAGGAGATGTTTTGTTTATGAAGAAAAAGTCTTTAAGTCTTGTCGTTTATCTTATTCTTATGATTGGTTTGGGCTTTGCAACACTGACAGTCTTGCAGGTGGTTTTACTTTCCCGAATGGCACGTACAAATTCCCGATCAGACCACATTGAAAGTTACACCCGTCTTGCAGGTGCAATGGAATTGGCATTGGAAAATACTGTAGAAGGTTATTTTAAAGACCTGCAGGTATATGTATGTGCTGACATTATGAAGGATGGCGACCTTGATTCTGTATCCAAGTGGCTTGTCAGTCATGAAAAAATCAGGGCAGCAGAATTTGACTACATTCTTATTGCAGGGCCAGACGGACATGCCTATACCGACCTTGGTAAGCGTACAGACATATCTGAACGTGATTACTTTAAGGCAATAATGCAGCAGGGCAAGGAACGCTTTGTTGATAATCCTGTAATTTCAAAGACTACGGGCGATAGGGTAATCCACATAACAACAGCCCTTAAAGACCGCAACGGTAAAACTTTTGCCATGGTTTCGGGCGTTATAAATGTTAATGTTCTTGTAAAGCCTGTAAAGGAAATGGAAATGCCAGACGGGGTATGGGTGTTCATGATGGATCAGCATGGCGATGTTATGTACCACACTGTTGCTATTGAAGATGCAAACTTTATTACAAACCCGGGAGAAGGTCATGAAGACCTTGGTGAATATTCAAAGAGAATGGCAGCCGGTGAGAGCGGTCATGTATTGATAAAATCTTACACAGGAAGTAAATATGACCTTATGGTCTACAGTGGCATAAAAGGAACGCCGTGGGCTTTGGGCTTTACCATTGCAGGAAACACTATTGAAGTTCTTGGAAACAAGATTGCCTTGGCTTCTGTTTCTTTTGGAATTGCCGTGCTTATTGCAATTCTTGTGTTGGGTGGCGTAATTCTTTATGTATCGCTCAAACCTCTTACTATTGTACGCGATACTATTACAGGAATTTCTACAGGAAACGCAGACCTTACAAAACGTATTACGGTAAAATCCGAAAACGAAATTGGTCAGGTGGTCAGTGGATTTAACCTGTTTGCTGAAAAGCTCCAGAGCATCATACGCGAAGTAAAATCTTCCAAGGATGAACTGGGGATTGCTGGTGAGGACATGTCGGCTTCGGCACAGGACACTGCAAGTGCCATTACTCAGATTATTGCCAACATTGACAGCTTTGGACATCAGATTGGTAATCAGAAAAAGAGTGTTGACCAGACAGCAGGGGCTGTAGATGAAATTTCTGCAAATATTGATTCCCTTAATCAGATGATTGCAACCCAGTCTTCTGGTGTTGAGCAGGCAAGCTCTGCCGTAGAACAGATGATTGGTAACATAAATGCCGTTACAAATTCAATAGAAAAAATGAAAGACGCTTTCAACAGCTTGCAGTCACGTTCTCAGGAAGGCTTTGTTAAACTTGAGGCTGTTACCCAGAAAGTTTCTGCTATTGAAAGCCAGTCTGTAACCCTGAAAGATGCAAACTCAGCTATATCCAACATTGCGGAACAAACAAACCTGCTTGCTATGAATGCTGCAATTGAAGCTGCCCACGCTGGAGAAGCTGGTAAGGGATTTGCCGTTGTTGCTGACGAAATCCGTAAGCTTTCCGAAACTTCAAGCCAGCAGTCAACGCAGATAAGCAATCAGCTTAATCAGATTATGAATTCCATTGCAGATGTTGTTCATGCTTCAAGCGATGCAAGTGTTACATTCTCTAAGGTTTCACAGGAACTTTCTGGCACAGACCAGCTGGTAATGCATATTGGTACTGCCATGGAAGAACAGAACGAAGGTTCTAAGCAGATTGTAGAAGCCCTTAAGATGATGAATGACAGTACTCAGGAAGTTAAGGTTGCTTCTCTGGAAATGCATGAAGGCAATAAACTTATCCTTTCTGAAGTTCAGCAGTTGCAGGACGTTACGATTGCAATGAAGGCAAGCATGGATGAAATGCTTGCAGGTGCAAGAAAGATTAACGAAACAGGTGTTGCTCTAAAAGATGTTTCTGATAAGATGGGACGCTCTATTAATAAGATTGGAAGCCAAATAGACGAATTTAAGGTTTGATTTTAAAGTTTAATTTGGAAAATTTAAATTAAATTTGGAGAAATTTAAGAAATCGTGCTATAATGTCATTACGTATAAAAGGAGTACTTTTAAATGGCAGAAAAGAAAGATATCAAGATTGTTACCAAACTGGTAGCATTAATCGGTGGCGTCATTATTTTTAGTAGTGTAATTGTTGCTTTTATAGCCATTACGACGTTTGCCCGTAATCTAAGAAGACAGTCGGAGCAGGAAATTTCTGACACAGCGCACGGTACTGCACGTACGCTTGTTGACTGGATGATAACCCTTGACTTCGGTTCTGTAGTAACCGCAGATAGGGAAGATGTAAGAAATGCCATTCTTAATAATGACATTTCTGCTCTGGATGCAATGTCAAGATATTATAGCGATAATCTTGATTATGAGTTTATGGCATTTGTAGATAAAAATGGTAATGTTCTTTCTGGTGACGGTGATGGTGTTTCTAAAGGTTCAAATATTGCTTCCGTTACAGCTGTAAAGAGAGCTTTGAGCGGAGAAAATGCTAATACTTATGAGCCTATATTTGGTTCTTTACTTGCACAGGTTTCTGCACGTCCTGTTAAGAGTAATGGTTCTGTAATAGGAGCTTCTGTCTTTGTATATGACCTTACGACCGATGATTTTACGTCCCTTGTAAAGGATAGTTATGGCTGTGAGTGTACCCTTTTCTTCGGGGACACCCGCGTTAAGTCTACCGTGAGTGGTGTTGAGGGCTCTAAGCTTGATAACAAGGAAATTGTAAACAAGGTCTTGAACAGAGGTGAGTCTTATGAGGGTGAGAATGTTATTGACGGTATTGCTTACTATTCAACTTATGCTCCTTTAATAGATGATGACGGTACTATTAAAGGTATGCTCTTTATTGCAAAGAGTCTTGAAAGCCTTAATAATGTAAGGAACATTACCATTGGAATTTGTGTTCCTACGATTATTATAATTGTGATTATACTTATGATTTTGAGCTACCTGTTCATAAGGTGGCTCATGTGGCGTATTTCCAACGTTACAAACCAGCTGGCAGACATGTCTTCTGGAGATGCAGACCTTACCCGCCGCGTAAAACTGCTTATCCGCGATGAGATTGGTCAGCTTGTAATTACGTTCAATGCATTCTGTGATAAGTTGCACAAGATTATTTCTGAAACAAAGAAATCTAAGGATGAGCTTGTGCAGTCTGGACTCGCAATGACTGAGACTACTAATGAATCTGCAACTGCAATTACTCAGATTATTGCAAATATTCAAAGCATTTCTAGTCATATTAACAAGCAGACGGACAGTGTTCAGCAGACTGCTGGTGCTGTAAATCAGATTTCATCTAATATTGAGTCGCTCAATAGGATGATTGAAAATCAGTCTGGCGGTGTAAATCAGGCTTCTGTTGCTGTTGAGGAAATGATTGGAAATATCAGTTCTGTAAACTCTTCTGTTGAAAAAATGGCAGATTCATTCGATGAGCTTGAAAAGAATGCTACACAGGGATTTAACTTACAGAACGATGTAAACGAAAAGATTTTACAGATTGAGTCTCAGAGTGAGATGCTTCAGGATGCAAACATTGCCATTTCTGACATTGCAGAGCAGACAAACCTGCTTGCTATGAATGCGGCAATTGAAGCTGCACACGCTGGTGAAGCAGGTAAGGGCTTTGCTGTTGTTGCAGATGAAATTCGTAAACTTTCTGAAACTTCAGCTTCTCAGTCAAAGACTATTGGTGAGCAGCTTACAAAGATTAAGGAATCTATTGGAGACGTTGTTACAGCTTCTAATGCTTCCAGCCACTCACTTTCAATTGTGTCTGAAAAGATTAAGGAAACTGACCAGCTTGTCAGCCAGATTAAGTCTGCAATGGAAGAGCAGAATAATGGTTCACGACAGATTACCAGTGCCCTTAAGACTATGAATGATACTACAAGGGAAGTTAAGGCAGCTTCGGAAGAAATGTCTAACGGTAACAAGCTTATTCTGTCTGAGGTTCGTGAATTGCAGGCTTCTTCTGAGGCTATGCGTAACGGCATGATGGAAATGTCAAACGGTGCCAAGAAGATAAACGAGACTGGAACTGCTTTGTCTGACATCTCTAGTCAGGTTCGCACTGCAATTGACAAGATTGGAAAGCAGATTGACTTGTTTAAGGTTTAAAAATTAAAGGTAGCTCCTTGAGATATTAGAGGATTAGGCTCTGTAGCAATACAGGGCCTTTTCTATTGTAAAATCTTACTATTCCTTGTATTGTATAAGCAAATGAAGATTATATCTTGGAACGTAAACGGTATTCGGGCAGTGGAAAAAAAAGGCTTTGTAAACTGGTTGTCCGAATGTGATGCAGATGTTGTTTGCATTCAGGAAACAAAAGCTAATCCTTCTCAGCTTTCGCAGGAGCTTTTAAATCCTCTGACAAAAGACGGCGGATTATATTTTTTCTTATTTTAACAGTGCAAAAAAAGCAGGGTATTCTGGTACTGCAATTTATTGCAAGCAAAAGCCCGATTGTGTAGAAAATATGGGCATTGATGCCTTTGATGACGAAGGCCGTGTTACAATTGCTAAATTTGGAAAGCTTGCGGTTATTTCTGCCTATTTCCCTAACAGTCAGGATGCTGGCGCAAGGCTTGGCTACAAGCTGGACTTTTGCCATGCCATGCTTGAAAAGTGCAATGCCCTTGTTGCAGAGGGCTTTAATATTGTGCTGAATGGGGATTACAACATTGCCCACAAGCCGATTGATCTTGCAAATCCAAAGAGCAATGAACATAATGCAGGGTATTTGCCAGAAGAGCGTGCCTGGATGGATGAATTTACATCTGCTGGCTATGTGGATACTTTCCGTCATTTCTGTTCTGAGCCAGCAAAGTATACCTGGTGGAGCTACCGATTCCATGCCCGCGAGAAAAACGTTGGGTGGCGTATAGACTACCAGTGCGTAAATCCGTCCTTTATTGACAAAGTAAA
>CACXDK010000347.1 GCA_902766345.1 uncultured Spirochaetaceae bacterium
CCGTCGGGATTGGTATGTCCCAGTATACAGATGCTGCCTGCAGCTTCGATCAACTGCTGAAATTCATTCATGAAAAATCCTTTCTCTATACACATTACAGGCAGAAGACGCAAAAACGCATCTCTGCCTGTAAATGATACTATCTGGGGAAAAGCCGATTAAATCAGTAATTCCTTAATTCTCTTCATCGGAGTCGTTCTCTTCCTGAGAATCCTCCTCTGTGTCAACATGCTTTTCAGCATCTTCCTTCGCAACCTTGTTGATGAGGGCATCCATACGGGCACCATACTCGATGGAATGATCTTCAACAAACTGAAGCTCAGGTGTATGACGAAGATTTACTGTCTGAGCCAGCTCTCTTCTCAGGAAGCCGCCGGCTGCTTTCAGTCCTTCCATGGTCTTTGCGAGAGATTCCTCGCTTCCCAGAACTGATATATATACCTTGCAGTACTGAAGGTCCGGAGTAACCTCCGCACCTGTAACAGATACCATAGGTGAAATGCGGGGATCCTTGAGGTCGCGGATGGCTACTGAAAGCTCACGCATGACCTCGGCATTGATCCTGGTGTTTTTTACAGAATTTTTTTTCAACGCTTAACCTCTTCCATTACATAAACTTCAACATAATCATCGATTTCGATTTCATTGAAGCCGTCAAATACAAGACCACACTCGTAGCCTGCCTTTACTTCCTTTACATCGTCCTTGAAACGCTTTACGGAAGCAATCTCGCCCTCGAATACCAGATCCTGCTTTGGTCCGCGCATGATACGGGCCTTGGCACCTCTCTGCACGAGACCGTCCTTAACCATACATCCTGCGATGTTACCAACGCCGGAGGCCTTAAAGATCTGACGGATCTCTGCATGACCGATAACCTTCTCCTCATAAACAGGAGCAAGCATACCCTTCATAGCAGCCTCAACATCATCGATTGCCTGATAAATAACCTTATAAAGACGAATATCTACATTTTCTGTATCTGCTGTCTGCTTTGCAAGGTTATCAGGACGTACATTAAATCCGATGATGATCGCATTTGATGCAGAAGCAAGTATAACATCGGACTCATTAATAGCACCTACACCACCATGAATCACCTTAAGTGCAACTTCTTCATTAGAAAGCTTAAGAAGGCTGTTCTTCAATGCTTCAACAGAACCCTGTACATCAGCCTTGATGATAACATTAAATTCCTTCAGCTCGCCTTCCTTGATCTGAGAGTAAAGATCGTCAAGTGACATTCTGTTCTTTGTCTCATTAAGAAGTTCCTTCTTGTGCTGAGCCTTAAATGTCTCTGCAAAGTTCTTTGCTTCCTTATCAGTCTCAGGTGAAACAAAGATCTCACCAGCATCAGGTACATCGTCAAGACCAAGGATCTCAGCAGGTGTTGATGGGCCGGCTTCCTTAAGCTGCTTACCATTCTCATCGAGCATAGCTCTTACACGGCCATGGCACTGACCAACTGCAATGAAATCACCAACTCTAAGTGTACCCTTCTGAACAAGGATAGTTGTAACAGGACCACGTCCCTTATCAAGTCTTGCCTCGATAACAAGACCTCTTGCCTTACGATTTGGATTAGCCTTAAGCTCAAGCATATCTGCTGAAAGAAGACACATCTCAAGAAGTGTATCAATTCCGTCACCTGTCTTAGCAGAAACCGGAACAAATACTGTTGAGCCGCCCCAGTCTTCAGGTATAAGCTCGTACTCAGCAAGCTCCTGCTTTACTCTGTCAATATTTGCATTAGGCTTATCCATCTTATTAACAGCAACGATGATATCAACACCTGCAGCCTTTGCATGGTTGATAGCTTCTACTGTCTGCGGCATAACACCGTCATCTGCAGCAACTACAAGGATAGCTATATCTGTAGAATTTGCTCCACGCATACGCATTGCAGTGAACGCTTCATGTCCAGGTGTATCAAGGAATGTGATCTTCTTGCCTTCGATATTTACAACATATGCACCGATAGCCTGTGTAATACCACCAGCTTCTCTAGCTGTAACATGTGACTGTCTTATCTTATCAAGAAGTGATGTTTTACCATGGTCAACGTGACCCATTACACATACTACAGGCGGACGCTTCTCAAGAAGGCTGTCATCTTCTTCCTCTTCCTTAAGAAGTTCAGCGATAACATCTACCTTCTTCTCATGCTCACAAAGGATCTCGTATCCAAGTGCGATCTCCTCAGCCTCTTCATATGTGATCTCTGTATTAAGAGTAACAACCTTTCCTTCAAGGAAAAGCTTCTTAATGATCGCTGACGGCTGCATCTTCATGTGATCTGCAAGTTCACGGATAGTAAGCTCATCAGGAATTGTAATTACCTTGATCTGCTCCTCAGGCTCCTTTGCAACCGGTGCAGGCTTGTGGAAACCATGCGGATTGAACTTCTTGCTCTTTTCCTCCATGGAATTCTCGTAGTTCTGCTCTTTTCTCTTGCGGGCTTCGTTCTGCTTCCAACGATCCTGTCCTCTGCGGTTTCCGCTTTCTTTTCCTGTTGGTGCAGGTGCAGCAGGCTGGCTAAAGCCTCCACGGTTTCCTGTGTTCTGGCTGTTAGAACCCGGTCTTCCGTTTCCTTTGTTAAAGCCTGGATTATTGCCACCATTGCCAAAGCTGCGGCCGCCGCGTGAATCAGACGATCCGTTTCTGTTGAAATTTCCTTTATTTTGTCCCTGATTATTGCGTCCGTTACCATTGTTGTATCTTCCGCCACGGTCATTATTTCGGCCATTATTTCTATCGCCGCGGTTCTGACCTCCGTTTCCGTTCTTATCAGCGTTCTGAGCTCTCTGAGCTCTGATAGCCTCACGTTCCTTCTTCAGTCTCTCCATGTTTTCAAAGACATTACCGATAACTCTTGCTCCACCTGTGCTCTGTGTTTCTGCCTCAGGTGCTTTTTCAGCCTTTGTTTCAACAGGCTCTGCTTTAACTTCTTCAACCTGCTTTACCGGCTGCTCTTCAACTTTATTCTCTGTCTTTACAAATGCTTCCGGAGAAGCAACTTCTGTATGCTTAAAGACTTTCTTCTTCGGCTTATCGTCCTCGATCTTGCCATTTGTGATCTTAACAACCTGACGATTTCCCTGACGGCCTCGTCCGTTATTATTAGTTGAAACTATAATGTTGTGTTTACTTTTCTTCTGTGCCTTTACTTCTGTATCTTTTACTTCTGTTTTCGCTTCAGGCTTTGCGGTATACTTCTGCTCCGTACCTTTCTCCTCCGTATTACTATTACTGCTATTCTGGTCATTTACGCCAGTGTCATATTTTTCTCGAACCATTTTAATATATTTATCGTCTATAGAAGACATGTGACTGCTTACATCGGCTCCATTTTCTTTAAGGAATTCAACAACATCCTTATTGCTGACGGTAATCCCCTTATCCTTAAGTTCCTTAGTAATTTTCATTATCTGCATTTTAGCCATTCAGTCACTCCTCCAGACGTTCGACAATCGTTTTCGCAAAACCTTCATCTTCAACAGCAACACAGACACGGAATTCCTTGCCAATAGCTGTTCCAAGCGTTTCGCCGGTTCCATAAAAACGAATCGGTATCTTATAAAATTTACACTTATCACTAAATTTCTTTCTCGTATTTGCAGACGCATCCGTGGCTACTATTACAAGTGAAGCTTTGGCTGCCTTAACAGACTTCTCCACTGAAAATTCACCACTACAGATCTTACCTGCACGCGTTGCGAGTCCGAGTAAAGAAAGTACCTTATCTGATATCAAGCTTTCCAAACTCCTCACGCAGGCTGTTCCGGGCTTCTTCAGAAACCATACATCCAAAAGACCTTTCAAGTCCTCTGCGTTCGATTGCTTTCTTTAAGCATTCCGGATCAAGGCACACATAAGCGCCTCTCCCGGCTGCATGACCGGATGGGTCGAACTTAACTTCCCCATCCTTACTTTTTACGATCCTTATCAGACCTTTTTTATCTTTAGAGACGCCGCATCCTACGCAGCGTCTCATGACTTCGTGCCCGGAAGCCTTCTTATCACTCTTCATCTGAAACATGTTCTTCGGATTCTACGATCTCTTCAACAACTTCATCGACATCCTGCTCTTCAACCTCATCAGCATCCTGTACTGCTGAAGCATCATCTTCCTCTTCATCCATAAGGTAATCTTCCATACGGAATCCAGGAGCATCCTTAGCCTGAGTTTCAGACTTGATGTCGATCTTAAATCCGGTAAGTCTGGCTGCAAGACGTGCATTCTGACCTTCCTTACCGATAGCAAGTGAAAGCTGGTAATCAGGTACGACTACCTTTGCTGTTCTTGCATCACCATCAACGATTACTGATACTACCTTTGCTGGAGAAAGTGCATTTTCAATGAAAATTGCAGGATTCTCATCCCAGTCGATAACATCGATCTTCTCGCCGCCAAGCTCTTCTACGATAGCATTTACTCTTGAGCCGTTCATACCTACGCATGCACCAACTGCATCTACATCTGAATTGTTGCTCCAAACAGCCATCTTTGTTCTTGAACCTGCTTCACGCGAAATCTCTTTGATCTCAACTGTACCATCAGCAACTTCTGAAACTTCGTTCTCAAAAAGACGTCTTACAAGCTCAGGATGTGTACGGCTAACGAGGATCTTAGGTCCACGTGTTGTATTCTTAACTTCAAGAACATAAACCTTAACTCTCTCGCTTGCTCTGAGCTCCTCTGTCTTTATCTGTTCATTTTCTGAAAGAAGTGCATCAGCATGACCAAGGTTAATGCTGATATTTCTGCCCATGAATCTCTGCACTGTACCTGTAACAACATCATGTTCTTTCTCGATAAATTCATTATAAACAGAGTTTCTTTCCTCTTCGCGAATCTTCTGAAGAATTACGTTCTTAGCATTCTGAGTAGCGATTCTTCCGAATTCTCTGCTGTTAAGATCACACTTAACGATACTTCCTATAGAAGCAGCTGCATCATACTTTGCAGCCTCCTCAAGAAGAACTTCATTAAGAGGATCAGAAACTTCCTCAACAACTGTCTTCTCTGCATAGAGGTGATACTGGCAAGTATCACGGTCCATTACACAGTGAATGTTATCTGCTTTGCCAAAATTGTTTCTGCAAGCTGTCATAAGAGAATTCTCTATAGCATCGAGAAGTGTTTCTCTGCTTATTGATTTCTCCTTCTCAAGAAACTCGATAGCTTCAAGAAGTTCGTTTTTAGTCTCTATTTTTGAAGTCTTAGCTGACTTCTTTTTTGCTGGCATTATTCTGTATCTCCTTTCACATCCGGCTCTTCCATAAATCCTGGAGAGCTGATCTCCATTGTGTAAGCATCTTCGATATAATCTTCACGGTCGAGCAGCTTGCTAGCCCTGCGGCTCACAAGAACGCAGTCATCAATGGTGATTCCCTCTGGCTTATCAATATAAGCTCTCAAATAATAATTACCGTTTTCTTTAACATATTCCGTTCTGATAAGTTCAAAGCCATACTCATCTACGACCGGCTTAATGAGATCTGCGAACTTATTTGCAATAGCAATATTATCCACTCGTGCCTCCAAATATACTTTTTTGCATAAAAAATGTGGACTCTTCCGAGCCCACTTTAACGTTACATAAGTTAATATAGCATCTATTAGCATTAACGTCAAGTTTTAAAATACCGACAAAGTGGCTTATTTAGCGCATTCTTTCGTAATCTTGTAAAAAATTTTAAATTTTTTTCAATTTTTTCAAAAAAAATGCTTGCATTTTATCTTTTGTCGTAGTATAGTATCACTTGTCTGCGGCGAACAACACAGACAAAACAAAATGGCTCGTTGGTCAAGCGGTTAAGACGCTGCCCTCTCACGGCAGAATCAGCGGTTCGATTCCGCTACGAGCTATTTGAATCTTAAATGATTCATAGCTAATTAAATAAACATGATTATGGCTCGTTGGTCAAGCGGTTAAGACGCTGCCCTCTCACGGCAGAATCAGCGGTTCGATTCCGCTACGAG
>CACXDK010000348.1 GCA_902766345.1 uncultured Spirochaetaceae bacterium
AGTTGTAAAAGTCTCAAGATGGTATTTTGAAAATTGCTGTATTCTTGAAAAAGACTTTATTTACGGGCTTTTACGGCATAATAAAATAGAATTTCCCTAAAGTCGAAAATCTAATCTCCGAAATTCAAAGTATAGGGAACGAAATCCCTGGGTGGCAGATATGGGATAAAATATTTGCTTAAAAAAAATTCACCTTTATATAGAGGAGATACGTTATGGTTATCAATCACAACATGAGTGCAATGTTTGCACAGCGTTCAACTGGCATTACAGAAGTAAGCCAGCAGAAGAGCATGGAAAAACTCTCATCTGGAATGAAAATCAACCGTGCAGGTGATGACGCTTCAGGACTCGCAGTTTCTGAAAAAATGCGTGCACAGATCAGAGGTTTGAATCAGGCTTCTGAAAATGCTCAGAATGGAATTTCTTTCATTCAGACAACAGAAGGCTACCTCCAGGAAACTGAAGATATCATCCAGCGCATCCGTGAACTTGCAGTTCAGTCAAGCAACGGTATTTATACAGAAGAAGACCGCATGATGATTCAGGTTGAGGTTTCTTCTCTCGTTGCAGAAGTAGACCGCATTGCATCTGCAGCACAGTTCAACGGTTTGAACATGCTCACAGGTCGCTATGCTCGCCCAACAGGTGAAAACAATGTAACTGGTTCTATGTGGCTCCACATTGGTGCAAACATGGATCAGCGCACACAGGTATACATCGGAACAATGACAGCATCTGCTCTCGGAATCCGCAATGTTGGTAATGAAGAAATCATTACTCTCGAGACTCCAGATGATGCAAACCGCGCAATCGGTACTCTTGATGAAGCAATCAAGAAGATCAACAAGCAGCGTGCAGACCTCGGTGCATACCAGAACCGCCTTGAAAAGACTGTAGAAGGATTGAACGTAGCTGCTGAGAATACTCAGGCTTCTGAATCAAGAATCCGTGATACAGATATGGCTGCTGAAATGGTTGAGTTCACAAAGAACAACGTTCTCCAGCAGGCTGGAACTGCTATGCTTGCACAGGCAAACCAGTCTTCACAGAATGTTCTTTCACTCTTGAGATAGTTGGTTATAGTATAGCCGGCAAGGGCACTCCCGAAAGGGGGTGCCCTTTTTTTTATGTTAATACATTTCCTTTAGAGTAACCAGAGTGTACCCTTTCGCAGTTTCAATGACATAATCTGTAAAACCCGAAAGAGAAAACAGCATAACTTCTAAATTTGAAGCAGAAAAGTAATTAAGTTTTTTCTGAAAAATTTCAAGATCTTCTTTGTTAAAACTTTCTGATTTAAATTTACATTCCCCTGCCAGAACGTATTTTTTTCCATCTAGTCCCAGCAAATCTATTTCAATAGATTTTATTTCTTTCCCAATCCTTACAGAGTTCTGGTATTCAATAATATCTGTCAAAAAGCAAGGAATCTTTTTTGTTCCTACATTATTCAGAATATAATCTTTTGCCATCTTTTCAAAAACACTGCCCATAAATTGGTGCAGATTTTGTTTTACTTTTTGTTCATAATAGATTTTCCCTTTGCCACTGTTTATAAGGCTTGCCCCTGGAGCTACATAACGAAAATAAAAATTCACCATAGAATCTGCAATTAGATAATATGGTTTAGGAATTTCTCGACGTTCAACAACTTCTGCTGAAATAAGATTCTTAATACAAAAGCTGATATCGGACATTCCTGTGGTTGCTTGAATCTCATTATATTTTGTTTTTCCATTTGCAATTGCATCAATTATGGAATTGTATGCAACTGGATTAGATTTTTCACCAGTTATAACGGTTTTAATTTGCTCTTCTGAAAAAAAGGCATTCCTTGAGAAGAATAATTTTTCTATATTTTCATCGAGCGAAATGGTGCTGTCAAACTGTTCAAGATATTTAGCAACACCACCTGTAAGTCCGTAAACAATAGCCTGTTCCTCTGCATTATAATCAGGGACAAAACATGCGGTATCCTTGTATCCAAATGGATTAATTTTTAACTCAAGAGTTGCTCTTCCATGAAGCGGAGCCGAGGACCCAAGAACATCTTCTCTCATGAAGGAAACAAGAGAACCTAGTAAAATAAAATAAAGGTTTGAATTCTTCCATTTATTATCTATATATTTTTGAAGCAGAGAATTCATATATGGGCAGGATTTTGCAAGATAAGGGTATTCATCAATTACAAAAATAATCCTTTCTTTTACAGATTCTTCTGCCAGATAATCAAATATTGAATCGAATGAATCAAATTTTAATTTTCCGTTGAGATTTGGGGCAAGACTTTCAAGAACATCATTTCCCATTCTTAACAAGAGTTCTGTCTCTGTCATTTCTGTACTTACAAAAGATACGGATTTGCATTTATTAAGTTCTATGAATTTATTTATAAGTGTTGTTTTTCCGACTCGCCTACGCCCAAAAAGAACGGCCAGGTGAAATCCTTTTTTATTATACATTTCTTGAAGTACAGAGAGTTCCTCTTCTCTTCCTATAAATCTATTCATAATCGAATCCTTTATTTTATAACTGTGACTGAATTTTACTAGAGTAAACTCTACTAGAGTTGATTCTAGTAGAGTTTACTCTACTAATATTAAAATGATAAAATTTATTTGTCAACAAAAAAGGCATCTCCTTCTTTGGAGATGCCTCTGTTTTATGTTTTTTACTTTTCTTGTGCTGCAAGCTCCTCTATTTTTTCCAGAGGAAGTTCAACTGCCTTTGCAATCTGTTCATGTGTAAGAACCTTCATTGCAAGTAGGTTTCGGGCAGAGGAAATTGCTTTTTCTTCCGTAGCTTCTTTTCTAACTTCTTTCCTAATTTTTTTGCAAGCCTCTTCTACCTCAAGCATCATTTCATTCCTGTAATCAACCTCAGCTCTATCCATTGAAAGATGATATGCCCAAGCACGTTCTTCTTCCGTTACCGTTATTTCATTATATGCCTGCTCTGCCATTTCAAGCTCCTTGGTCATGCCGTTATGCTGTGCAAATCGGGAAAGTTCCGTTGACCCGACACCCTCTGATATAAATTTACACCAGAACACAGCCCTTTTCAAGTCTTCGGGAACAGCATCCTGTGTTTTATACTCTGGCACTTTAAGATTGTAAAACCTTATCTGTAGCCTGTCAGAGAATAGACTGCCGTTATCCAGTCTCATCATGGCACGGTGATGAAATTTACCATCATGAAAAGGGTCATAGTCGGTAAGGAAAATCTGGTAGACGTTCCTTGCCCTCTTGTAAAGCTCACCTTCTCGTATGCTG
>CACXDK010000349.1 GCA_902766345.1 uncultured Spirochaetaceae bacterium
ATTTGAAGATATCACAGGTTCAGGGTTGCAGCACCAGTACTTTGCAAAGATATTCGATTCCATAAATGTTCATGCCAATAAATCGGGTTACAACATTACATTCTTAAGCCAGAACAGCAATCAAAGCTATCTTGCACAGGCAAAATACAGAAGATGCGATGGTGTAATCATTGTCAGTACGAATTTCTACAGGGAAGATGTTCAGGCTCTTTTAACAAGTAACATTCCGCTAAGCATGCTCGACTACAAGGATAATTACAATCATTCTTCCATAATGAGCGATAACCGAACGGGCATAAGGGTGATTACAGAAAAAATCATAGAAAACGGTCACAAGAAGATTGCTTTTATTCATGGAGAAGAATCTGATGTTACAAAACTCAGAATGACTTCTTTTAAACAGACCATGAAAAAATATGGCATTGAAATACGCAGTGAATACATAAAAGAAGCTATATATCATGATCCTGAAACAAGTTTCAAAGCAACAGAACAGCTTTTGCAGGAAAAAGCTCCTCCAACCTGTATTATCTACCCTGATGATTTTGCAGCATTAGGAGGCATTCAGGCTCTTGCCAAACACGGATACACACCTGGTCAGAATATCAGCATTGCAGGATACGACGGAATCCTTATTTCTACTCTGCTCACTCCAAAGCTTACAACCTATCAGCAGGATGCCAAGGAACTTGGAAAACAGCTGGTTGTACAACTTTTGGCAAATATTGAATTTCCAGAAACATTTAAATCAGAAACTATAAAAGTCTCAGGTCATCTTCTTGCAGGTTCCAGCATAATGAATCTTTTACAGCCAGGGGCTTTTTAATTTTCAAGAATAAAATTCAAAAAAAATTATTTTTCTTCTTGACAATTATAAAAGCTGCTTTATACTAGAAATATAGAAAAACTACAACGTTGTAGTAAATTTTAGTACAACGTTGTAACTAATCCACAAATTGTTGATTTATTAACTGTGATGGTTATTAAATAATCAGGAGGAAAACGATATGAAAAAGACATTGATTGCAATGTTGGCTCTCACATGTATGGCTTCAAGCCTCGTTATGGCTGCAAAAAAGCAGAAGGCTGGAAAAGTATTGAACATCTACTGTTGGAACGAAGAATTCCAGTCACGTTTCAATGATTACTATGCTTCAAAACTTCCATCAGATGTTAAGGTAAACTGGATCATTACTCCAAACCAGGGTAACGCTTACCAGAACAAGCTTGATGAAGCTCTTCTTCTCCAGAAGAAAGCAAAGGCAGATGACAAGGTAGACCTTTTCCTTGTAGAAGCTGACTATGCTCTTAAGTATGTAGATACAGCTTACACACTCAATGTAAAGAAAGACATTGGTCTTACAGAAGCAGATCTTGCACAGCAGTACAAGTATACAAAAGATATCATGACAGACAGCAAAGGAAACCTTAAGGGTGTTTCTTGGCAGGCATGTCCAGGTGGATTCATCTATCGCCGCTCAATCGCAAAAGATGTTCTTGGTACAGATGATCCAGTAGAAGTAGGAAAGGCTCTTTCAAGCTGGGACAAGTTTGATGCAGTTGCTGCAAAGGCAAAGGCAAAGGGTTACTTCATGCTCTCTGGTTTTGATGATGCATTCCGTGTATTCTCTGACAACGTAACAACAGCTTGGGTAGACAAGGCTGGAAAGATTCAGATTGACCCACAGATTCGCCGCTGGATTAAGCAGACAAAGGAATACACAGACAAGGGATACAACAACAAGGCTAACCTCTGGTCAGCAGAAAGCTTCCAGGGTGCTACAAAGAATGGTAAAGTATTCGGTTACTTCGGACCAGCTTGGTTCATTGACTTCTGTCTTGCACCAGCTACACTCGACAATCCTAACGGAGCAAAGGCTGTAGGTAACGGTTCTTATGGTGACTGGGCATTCTGTAAGGGTCCACAGGGATTCTCATGGGGTGGAACATGGATTTGTGGTGCTGCAGGTTCAGACAACATCGACTTAATCAAAGACATTATGCTCACACTTACATGTGATGCAAACACAATGGTAAAGATTGCTAAGGAAGCTGGTGACTTTACAAACAACGAAAAGGCTATGGGTCAGGTTGCTAACTCTTCATACCAGAACCCATTCCTCGGTGGACAGAACCACATGGCATTCTTCCTTGACTCAGCAAAGTCAATCGACAAGAGCAAGATGTCTCCTTATGATCAGGGTATGAATGAGAAGATCCAGGCTGCTATGGCTGACTACTACAACGGAAAGGTTAGCGAAGCTCAGGCATGGGACAACTTCTACAAGTCTATTACAGAACTTTATCCTAACCTTAAGAGATAAGTCTGATATAAATCAACCTTAAACTGGCCGAGCAAGGCATAAAGCTTTGCTCGGCTTTTTTTTATGCAATACACAAATTTTGAGCAAGCGTAAAAAAAGACCGCTGCGGATTATTGAGTAAACATCATAATCCAACAGCGGTCATTTTTATTTTGTTTTAGATATTATTAGAACAAACTCGGTTTATTAAAACAAACCAGTTATTATTCCGTTATCATCAACATCTATGTTAAGAGCGGAAGGTGCTTTTGGCAAACCAGGCATGTCCATAATGTCTCCTGCAAAGGCAACAACAAAGCCTGCTCCACTGTACAACTGAACATCACGTACTGGGAATACATAACCTTCAGGAGCACCTGTAAGATTCTTATCATGGCTAATAGAATTCTGTGTCTTTGCCATACATATTGGCAAATCTCCATAGCCCTGCTCTTCATACTGCTTAAGCTTTTTAAGAGCCTTGCTTTCAAACTCAACACGTTCTGCATGATAAATCTGAGTTGCAAGGGTTTTAATTTTATCGGCAAGTTTCATATCTGACGGATACAAAAGCTTAAACTCAGAAGATTTATTACACAGTTCAACAACACTTTCCGCAAGAGCTGTTGCACCTTCTCCACCTTTACCCCAGCCTTCACAAAGCACGGCATTACTTCCAGCTTCCTTTGCAAGTTTCTGAACCAAAGAAATTTCAGCGTCAGTGTCAGTTACAAACTTGTTTACAGCAATAACAACAGGAATGCCAAACTTAGACATGTTCTGAATATGAGCACGAACATTTGCAAAACCTTTTTCAATGGC
>CACXDK010000350.1 GCA_902766345.1 uncultured Spirochaetaceae bacterium
ATTACTTTCAGGCGGACTTTTGTTTGGTGCAACCTTCATGGTCACAGACTATGCGACAACTCCTGTTACAAAACCAGGTCGCCTTGTATTCGGATTCGGATGCGGTTTAATTACATTCCTCATCAGACGTTTTGGGGGATATCCAGAAGGTGTCATGTTCAGCATCCTTATTATGAATGCAGTTGCTCCATTCCTTAATAATCTTACAAGTAGAAAATACGGATACGGGAAAAAAGCCCATCAGGTAAAAAAGGAGGAAAATAAATGAGCAGCTCCAATCAGGCAAAAAACAAAGATTCTATTTGGTCAATGTTAAAACTGGGGCTTATTCTTGCAGCGTATGCAGTTGCATGCTGTACAGTCCTTGCCATAGTAAATAACATTACAGCTCCCGTAATTGCACTTAATCAGCAGAAAAAAGCAAGCAGCGGAATGGCAGCGGTATTCAAGCAGGCGGATGAATTTGAACCTGTACAAGCCCCATCTGCTTGCGATGCATTGTATCTTGCAAAGTCAAACGGTTCCATTGTAGGTGCTGTTGTTCAGATTACAGGTGCTACCTATGATCACTCAACAATCATAGTCGGCATGACATCTGACGGCATCATTACAGGAATGCAGTATCTTGAGAACACAGATACACCTGGCTTTGGACAGAAAGCCAGCGATCCAACATTCCTATTGCCAAGCGGAAAAACTTTCTACGGACAGTTTGAAGGCAAAAAAGCTGATGACGGATTTATAGCTGGCGAAACTTTTGATGCAATTTCTGGTGCGACAATAACAAGTAACGGAGTAGGAGCATTAATGACGCAGGCTGTTCAGTGCATGAAAGAAGCATTGAAGGAGATCAAATGAATAATCGCATGAATATCTTAACAAACGGAATTTTAAGAGAAAATCCGCTGATGGTATTAAATATAGGACTATGCTCTGCTTTGGGCATAACAACAAGTATTTTTAACGGGCTTGGTATGGGCATGGGAATGACATTTGTTCTGCTTATGAGCGAAATAGTAATTTCTACATTCAGAAAATGCATTCCAGCATCAATCCGTCTGCCAATATTCATTACTATAATTGCAACATTTACCACAATCGTGCAGCTTGTTTTGCAGGCTTATGTAACAGCACTTTATGATGCTCTCGGAGTTTTCCTTCCGCTCATTGTTGTAAACTGCATTATCATGGGACGCGTAGAAGCTTTTGCCTCAAAAAACTCAGTTTCAAATTCTATTCTTGATGCAATTGGAATGGGAATTGGTTACACAATGGTTCTTGTTGCCATCTCTTTCATAAGAGAATTTCTTGGAGCTGGAACTCTTTTTGCAGGTACAGCTTTTAAATTGGAAATAATACCTGAAGCATACCGCATCGGAGTCCTTAACAGTGCACCAGGAGGATTCATTGTATTCGGCATTCTGGGAGCAATAATGCAGGCATTAAGACAGCATTCAGCAGTAAAAAAGGAGTGCGCAGAATGAGTGAAATGTTAAGTATCTTTATAAAATCAATGCTTGTGGATAATGTTGTATTCATTCAATATCTTGCAATATGTCCATTTATAGGAATGACAAGCGAAACAGGAAAAGCAACAGGAATGGGCTTTGCAACAACCTTTGTCATTGTACTTGCAACTGCCGTAACATGGCCATTGTACAAATTTGTAATGGTTCCTCTTGGACTTCAATTTCTTCAGACACTTTTCTTCATTCTGGTCATAGCATCGCTTGTTCAGCTTGTAGAATTTTATCTGAAAAAGACAGCTCCCGGATTATACAGTTCCATGGGCATCTACCTTTCGCTCATTACAACAAACTGTGCAGTACTTGGTGTTACAATTAACTGTATCAGCAAGGACTACTACTATGGACAGAGCATTGTATATGCCTTTGGTTCAGCAGCAGGATTTTTGCTCAGTATGATTATCATGTCTGGAGTACGCAGCAAGTTAAAGATTGCACGCGTACCAAAAGCATTTGCAGGAACCCCAATTCTATATGTGGCAGCAGGACTTCTAAGCCTTGCTTTCCTTGGATTCAAGGGTTTAATAAAATAATTTTTTTTAAGTGGCTGTGTATGAATATAATTATTAATACTATTATAGTATCCCTTTTAGTCGCCTTTGTTTTGGGAATACTACTGGGACTGTTCAAGAAAATTTTTGCAGTTCAGGTAGATCCTAAAGTACAGGCTATAGTTGAACTTCTTTCTGGTGGAAACTGTGGCGGATGTGGATATGCAGGATGCGCCGCCTTTGCAGAAGCTGTAGTTAAAGGAGAAGCACCAGCAAACGGCTGTGTTGCAGGTGGTCCTACAGTAGCCGCAAAAGTAGGCGAGATTATGGGTGTAAATGTAAGTGCCCAGAACAAAGTAACAATTCTTGCCTGTAAGGGAAACAACGAATGTGCTGTTCCTCGCGGAACTTACAACGGTGTAAAAACATGTGCCGCAGCAGCTCAGGCAATCAACGGAACAAAGCTCTGCTCGTTCGGATGCATTGGCTATGGAGACTGTGTTGCTGCATGTCCTTTTGATGCAATTACAATGGCAGATGACGGGCTTCCTAAAATCAACTATAAAAAATGCGTAGGATGCGGAAAGTGTGCAAAAGCATGTCCTAAAAAGCTGTTTTCTATTGTTGATGCAACTCTTAAAGGTTCGATTGCTTTATGCTCAAACAAAAGCGATGATAAGCCTTCAATTAAAAAGAACTGTTCCGTTGGCTGCATAAAGTGCGGAATCTGCGTAAAAAAATGTCCAGAGCAGTGCCTTCAGCTTGTAAACGGCATTCCTGTTATAGATTATTCAAAATGCACAAGCTGCGGAGAATGTATAAAAGCCTGTCCAGATAAAGTTCTTGAACTTGCACAGGATGTCATAAACTCTTAACTAACGTTAAAAAAGGGCTATCCTCTATTCCGGATAGCCCTTTTTTTTCGATATATTTTATTATCTTCCACTGTCGCGGAATTTTCCTTCTACATAATCCTTATCTTTTGAACGCAAGAGTGTTCCATTTGTCAATGTCAGAGGTGTATACATAACACATGGATGCCCGTCACAGCACCAACGATACACTTCCCCAGTATTCGGATTTACAAGTTCATAATCTTTATGAAGGACAGGCAGAGCAACAATGTCTGGTGAGACAATCTCCAGTTCAGAAGATTCATCCAGCATATTCAAAGCTTTGAGCGGATACATTTTCCAACCGTCCTTTTTCTGCACAGGAGGCAAATACCTGTCAGGCTGGTTCCTTACGCGCTCATCATAAGCACGACGTGCAGGCTCTATAAGGGAATTATACTCATCCTCCCTCGCCTTGCGCAAACGCTCAGCCTTTGCAAACACATCTTCAACCTCAGAAACATCAAGTTCCTGACCTATTTCAGCCGCAAGCTCGTAGGGACTGTCACTAGCACCGCTAACAGTTACATCGGCATCAGTCTTATTATAATAAAAGCCAGTTGCATAGGGACGGTGACTTACTTTATAAAGCTCATCAACAAAAGGCTTTGCATCATCTGCCGAAATCACACCGTCAAGAGCATCAAGAGCCTTACGGTAAGCTCTCGTAATTAGCGCTACATAATAAATGCTCTTCATTCTGCCCTCTATTTTAAGAGAGTCCACCCCAGCTCTTTTTAAGTCATCCAGATGATCTATCATGCACAGGTCTTTAGAAGAAAGTACTGCTGTAAAATTATCCCCCTCGTAAACAGGAAAATACTCATCTGGCCTTTTATGCTCACGTAAAACAAGCGCACCACTTTCTGCAACCGCTTTAGGATTTGCCTTAGACAATTCTTTTCCATCTACAAGAACATCATAATCCCAACGGCACGTATGAGAACAGAACCCTTCCTGTGCACTGCGTCCGTTAAGATACGCACTCATAAGACATCGACCCGCATAAGCAATGCACATAGCACCATGAACAAAGCACTCTATTTCCATGTCAGGCACAGCGTCTTTAATTTCTGCAATCTCTTTTAACGAAGCCTCGCGCCCCATGACAACACGACTAAATCCCAAAGACTTGTACATCTTTACAGCTTCCCTGTTCATACAACTTGCCTGAGTTGAAACATGAAGGGCTGCTTCTGGAAAGTTCTTCTGCAATATAGGAACAATACCCAAGTCCTGCACAATAAAGGCATCTATAGGATATTGCTTAAAATATGGAATATTTTCAATAAGGCGATCTATCTCATCATTATGAAAAGCTATGTTCAAAGCACAATGAAGTTTTTTTCCTGGGAACTGTTTTTTAAGCTCGCAAACTTTTTTATATTCTTCTTCATAGAAATTATCAGCTTTTACACGCAGAGAAAAGTTTTTCAATCCTATGTATGCAGCATCTGCTCCATAAGTATAGCAGTAGCGCAATTTGTCAACATTACCAGCAGGAGAAAGCAGTTCCATCATCAGTCCACCTGAATATCATTTTTACGCAGAATTCTATTACGTTCTTCAATCATGTCTATATCTATCACTTCATCTCGCTTATTAATGTAAGCGGCAAGTTTTTGCAATGCAAGATGAGATTCTGTAAAACAGTCATTTGCCATCTGGAACATAAACATCATATTTTTCCACACATCAACTTCCACAGGCACACCTGCCCTTTTCAGTTTTTCCTCAAACTGTCTTGCCTGCTGTATAAGAATTTCCTTTTCGCCAAGCTGCATGTAAACAGGAGGAAACATGAAAAAATCATCATCCGCAGCCTGCAACGGAGAAACAAAAGGATTAGCAAAATTGGCAGCATAAGTATATAAATCTACCGCACGGTGCAAATTAGCACCACTTAGAATCTCATCATGAAGCTTTCTGTTTTTTATAAGCTCACAGTCAGATGTAAAATCAAGCCAGGGAGAAAACAGCACTAAATGAGAAATATTATGACGTTCTTCCGCAGACAGCTTAAAAAGCAAAGCAATAGCAATGCTTGCACCGCTTCCATCAGCAGCAAGAATAATATTCTTACGTTCAGAAAACAACAGACTTCTAAAGACAAACGTTACATCATCTATTGAAGCAGGAAATGAATATGTTGGCGGAAGCCTAAACTTAGGAAAAATAACACGGCAGGCAGTAGTGTTTGCTATCAACGAACAGAAATTACAGTAAGAACTGCTTGAACCGCCAGCAAATGAGCCTCCATGTACATAAAGAATGATTTTATCAGCAGAAGATAATTCAGGAACAAAAACATCACTTTCTGTTGTACCAAACTTAAGTTCTTCCCTATGAACATTATTAGGCAGAAAAACCGTAGCAAAATTTTCTTCAACATGCTTACGGAAGTCCTCAATATCCTGCTTAGGAGACAACACAAGATTTTTTAGTTTTTTTATTGCAGTCTTTCTATTTCCGCTCATAACTGCCAAAGTATAGCACATTTATATATATTTTGCTATAATCAATACCCAGTATTCCCAGCAAAAGGAGCTTTACATGCCAATTAAAATAGATCCAAGTTTACCTGCTTTTACAACTCTTGAAAAAGAAAATATATTTGTAATGACACCATCAAGAGCAGCCGCTCAGGATATCCGTCCTCTTGAAATTGCAATAGTAAACCTTATGCCTACAAAAGAAGTAACAGAGACACAACTTTTACGCCTGCTTTCAAACACTTCATTGCAGATAAATATTTCATTGGTACAAGTTTCAGGACATGTTTCCAAAAACACATCTTCCGATCATCTTGAACGTTTTTACCTCACTTCTGAAGAAATATACGATAAAAAATTTGACGGCATGATAATTAC
>CACXDK010000351.1 GCA_902766345.1 uncultured Spirochaetaceae bacterium
AGAAGTTGTAAATATGAGCATAGGTACAACATCTATAAGTCAGGGAACAAAGGCACGGCTTCAGGAAGCTATAGACAATGTCGTAGATACGGGCGCGGCAGTTGTGGTAGCGGCTGGTAACTATGGCACCAGTACAGAATGCTACCCTGCAGCATGTGACAATGTGATCGCGGTAGGTGCGATCGGTAAGAAAACTGCTTCTCATACGGCTGATGCGTCATGTCTTGCAGATTATTCTGATTATGGAAATTACGTAGACCTTGCGGCACCCGGAACGGCAATTTACTCAACTGTGCCGGAAAATGGCACTTCGTCAGCCTGTGATCTGGACGGAACATCTATGGCAGCACCGATAGTTACAGGCGTAGCGGCGCTTGTTTACTCTGCGCATCCTGAGCTGATCTCTGATAACTCTGCGACTACTGCAAAAGCTGTTATGAAAAAGCTTACTTCCTCAACGGACGACGTAAAATATTCCTCTTCAAAGACGGGAGGAACGGTGACGGGTTGTATAGATGCGAAGCAGGCCGTTGAAGGCAGCGTTTCATATACAGAGCCTTCGTTCTATGTAAAGCTTAAAGACAAGACCATCACAAATGGCGGAACATATTGGCTTCCTTTGGGCAAGAGTGAAAAGCTTGTGATAACAGACAAGTCAGGGAAAAAGATCAAAGAGGCGAATAAAAAAGGCGCGGCATCTTTTGAAATCAGCGGAAGTGCGTCATTCAAGCTTTCAAATAAAAAAGTGAAGTGTGATAAAAAGGCTGCGGCATATTCGCTTTCGACTGACAGCGTATCAAAAGCGGATTCGGCAAGAGTGACGATCACATATGACGGAGAGAAGATTGTGCTTAGATTTATCGCGCTGGATAAGATAAAGGCAGCGGGATATACTTCTGGAAATAAGATAAAGAAAAATATCACAAGAACTGTACCTGTAGGAAAGAGCATCAGCATAAACAGCGCAGAGGCTCTGGCAGGGCTTGAAGTGGATTATTGGAGCAGGAGCGGAAAGACATATAACATCCTTGGGGATGCAGATAGTGTGGGATATGTGCTTAAAGTACCGGCTAAAGCTTCTAAAAATGGAATGATAACGGAGAATTCAGAGGGAGAGCCTTTGACTTTCACTCCAAGCAGAAAGGGCAGCTATAAATTTACTGTTGTGAGCCCGGCAAACGGGGTGAAATTCAAAATTACCCTGAAAGCAGTTGATTAATCTGTATACAATGATTTGGCGATTGGCTATAAATTGTCTACATTGACAAATGTACTTTAATTAGAACAATTTTTGTGATAGAATAGCCTTGCTCAGATAAATAAGGAGGAGTTATAAAGATGAGAAAGAAATTCATGGCAGTTCTGCTTTGCTCAGCTCTTGTATTTGGTACACTTACATCAGCAACAGCAGCAGAGAATACAGTATCAGACTCTACAGTCAGCGAGTCAGCTATAGAGGCTGAGTCAACAGAAGAGGCTACAGAGGAAGCATCAACAGAAGAGAATACTGAGATTTCAGAAAATGAAGTTTCTGAGAATGAAGTTTCTGAAAACGAAGTTTCAGAAAATGACGTTGATGTTGAAGCAGTAGTTGAAGATGCAACAGCATCAGGCAATTCAACTTCTGGAAATGGTGCATCAGGTAACAGTGCTTTCTATATCAGTGCAAAGAATTGCAAGTGGGGCGATAAAGCTACATTCATCATGGGCGAGGGCACAAAGCTTAAGTTCAAGATCGTAGATGCAGAAGGTAAGAAGATCAAAGGTGCTGATAAGACTGCAACATTTGCTATCACATCAGGTGACACAACAGATTTCACAGTTAACAAGTCAACAGTTGCGCTCAGCAAAAATGCACAGTCACTTGGCGAGGTTGGACTTGATCAGGCTTCAAATGCAGTACTCAGCGTTACATATAATAATGTAACAGAGCAGTTCATGCTTATTGCAGGACAGAAGATCAAGAGCGTCGGCTTCATTCCTAACAGCAGAACATTTAAGTCTGCTGCAACAGTTACAGTAAGCCTTAACTCAACAGTAGATCTTCAGAAGCTCAATGAGCTTACAGGACGTAAGATCTTTGCTGCATACAAGGTCACAAAGGGCGGCTTCATGAGAACATTCCATTATTATGCTTACCTTGAAGAGTTCACACACAGCACAACACCTAATAAGAAAGCTGTAAAGAACGGAAACATCAAGTACGACAGCAATGGTAATGCACTTACATTCTCAACAAGCACACCAGGTGTTTACGCATTTACATACAGAACATCTGATACAGGAAAGACATTCACACTTAAATTAAAAGTTAAATAAAAAATGCTTGACATCCTCGGCAAGCTTGTGTTACATTACATAAGGTTTGTAAAACAAACCGGCCGAAGACAGCAGGTGCCGCAAGGCATAAGTAGAAAACGCCTGCCGAGGAGATAAAAAGTTTGATTGACTTTATTACTCTGTCACTTCGGTGGCAGAGTTTTTTGTTTCTGTCATCTTTCGGCTATCATTTCGTAAGGAGGTAAAACTGGAACATGGCAAAAGTTGAAATCAAAGCACCTGTAGTTGAAGAGATTACAGCTAAGGCTAAAGAAGCTAAGGCAGCACTTCTTGTTGACTACCGTGGACTTACAGTTGAGCAGGATACTGAGCTCAGAAAGCAGCTTCGTGAGGCAGGTGTTACTTATAAGGTTTATAAGAACACAATGATGAAGCGTGCATTCGAGGGAACAGATTTTGCACAGCTTGATTCTCTGTTAGACGGACCGTCTGCACTCGCTCTTGCAACTGAAGATGTTACTGCTCCGGCAAGAATCATCTGTGAGTTCGCAAAGAAGGCTAACAAGCTCGAAGTAAAGGGCGCTGTTGTAGAAGGTACATTCTATGATGTAAATGGTGTTAAGGAGCTCTCAGAGATCCCTTCAAGAGAAGTACTTCTTTCAAGACTTCTTGGAAGCATGCAGTCACCTATTACAAACTTCGCTCGTGTTATCAAGCAGATTGCAGAGAAGCAGCCTGAAGCTGCTGCAGCTGAAGCTGAAGCACCTGCTGCTGAATAATTACCGGCAGAAGACAAATTTACGTATAAAATTTATCTATTAAACGAAAAATTCTAAATGGAGGAAATTACAATGACTAAGGAAGAAATCATTGAGGCTATTAAAGGTTTAACAGTTCTTGAGCTTAACGATCTCGTTAAGGCTTGTGAGGAAGAGTTCGGCGTTTCTGCAGCAGCAGGCGTTGTTGTTGCAGCAGCAGGTGCTGGCGCAGGCGCAGCAGCTGAAGAGAAGACAGAGTTCAACGTAGAGCTTACAGAAGTAGGTCCTAACAAGGTTAAGGTTATCAAGGTTGTTCGTGAAGTAACAGGTCTTGGCCTCAAGGAAGCTAAGGATCTCGTTGATAACGCTCCTAAGATGCTCAAAGAGGATGCTGACAAGGCTACAGCTGAGGACATCCAGAAGAAGCTTGACGAAGTTGGAGCAAAGGTTACTCTTAAGTAATTTAATCGCTTGAACTTAAGCTTTTAATAAAAGAATGCTGCAATACACACGACGGCTTAGGCTTAAGTGCTGTACTGCAGCATTTGTCTTTGTGTGAAATGGATTCGCACATGTTATAGAATAAACTTCACATGAAGACAAAAATTAATAATTTTATTATTGACTTTGCAAAAAGCCTATGTTATCATGTAGAATGCTTTATCATGGTGACATGGGCTTTTTGTGCCCTTTTATCATGAGTAACATATTGTCGATTTTACAGAACGGGGTGAAACGTTAGATGGAAAAGAACAGAATACGTCCGGTGTACAACGGTAAGAGCATGCGTATGAGCTTCCAGAGACAGAATGACGTTATAGAGATGCCTAATCTCATTGACGTTCAGAAATCTTCCTACGATTGGTTTATAAAAGAAGGATTAAGAGAAGCTTTCGATGATATCTCTCCGATTACGGACTACAGCGGAAATCTCAGCATGGATTTTGTTGATTATGAATTCTGCAAAGATGAGGCTAAATATTCGATCGAGGAGTGCAAGGCAAGAGATGCTACGTACGCTGCACCTCTTAAAGTAAAGGTGCGCCTCCGCAATTCAGAAAATCCGGAAAATGATATCAAGGAACACGAGATTTTCATGGGCGATCTTCCGATCATGACTGACACAGGTACCTTTGTTATCAATGGTGCAGAACGTGTTATCGTCAGCCAGTTAGTACGTTCACCCGGTATCTACTATGGTATTGACCACGATAAATTAGGTAAGCGTCTTTTCTCTTGTACTGTTATCCCAAACAGAGGTGCATGGCTTGAGTATGAGACAGATGCGAACGATGTATTTTATGTTCGTGTAGACCGTACAAGAAAGGTGCCGATCACAGTCCTTATTCGTGCTCTTGGTATTGGTTCAAATCAGGAAATTCTTGATTACTTCGGTGATGAACCAAAGATCCAGGCTTCTTTTGCTAAGGATACTTCTGAAAATTCAGTACAGGGTCTCCTTGAGCTTTATAAGAAGATCAGACCGGGTGAGCCGCTTGCTGAGGAAAGCGCACGTTCTCTTATCGAAGGCATGTTCTTCGATCCGCGTCGTTACGACCTTGCT
>CACXDK010000352.1 GCA_902766345.1 uncultured Spirochaetaceae bacterium
ACATTTTTAAATTCAATGTCACCGTCAAGGCTCTGTGCTTCATCAAGATTTTCCTCATTCGGACATTCTTCATCCATATCAATTATGTCCGTAAGGCGTTCCGCAGCAATCATAACTTCTTGAAGATGAAGCTGCATTGTCAAAAGTCTTTTTAACGGACCAAGAAAAAATCCTGACAAAGTGTTAAATGAAATCAGCTGTCCCAAAGTGATTTTTCCGTCAAAAATCAAGAAACTTCCGAACCAATAAAGTGACAGAGTTCCTATCCCAGAAATCAAATTTTGAACTGCATTTTGTAGGTTTCCCATTTTGCCGAGTTCCAAGCCCATTTCTGCTGCCGAAACAATCTTTTCTTCGACACGAATATATGCCTTATCTTCCGTAGAAAGCCCCTTTATAGTTGAGATTCCGTTGATGCTCTCGTACATTGAGGCATTTTTATCAGCTTCCAAAATTGCACGACTTTTTATTTTTCTTTTAAAAGGATTTGCGTATACCCATACTACTATGGCAGACAAGACAACAGGAACGATTGAAACAGGGAGCAAACTCATTCCCATCTTGAACAGAAAAAATCCGCCTATAAACAGCATGAAGGAATCCATTATGATGCCCAAAGTTGTTGATGAAACAGCATTTTTTACGGTTTCCGCATCATTGATTCGTGATAAGATTTCACCCGTTTTTCTTGTTGAAAAGAAACTTAATGGCAAATGCAAAAGATGGCAGAAAAAATCAGAAAGCAAAGAGACATCAATTTTAGTTCCCAAATATAAAATTATCTGGCTTCGGCAATATTCTATTACCGTTTGAAAAATGATAACCAACAGATAGCAAATCGAACACAGATTTAAAGTAGACCTAATTTGTGAATATAAAACTTCATCAATCAAAAATCTGAAATAAAAAGAAACAAAAACACCAAAAAGCGAAAGCAAGAGACTTGCGATAAGAATTTCGGCAACCAATCTTTTGTGAGGCTTTAACAGGCTTGTGAATCTGAGCAGCAGCCCCTTGTCTTCATTTCCTTTTTCAAAATCAGATGTCGGAAACAGAATAAAAAATACACCCGTCCACCAGGAAAGAAAAATTTCTCTTTTAATTTTTCTAAGACCTTCTGCGGGGTCACTGATAAAAACATAGTTTTTGTTCAGTTTATAAACAGTAACATAATGGTCGAGGTTTTCTTTTATGTGGAAGATTGCAGGGAGAGGGATTTCATCAATCTTGTTTTTTTCGGGAGCCATAAGCCCCTTGCAACTCAGCCCGAACCTTTCTGCTCCTTTTACGATTCCATAACCAGAAGTTCCGATGCTGTCTGTACCAGCCGCAGAACGAATTCTTCTTATTGGAACAGACTTCCCATAATAATTCAGAACGATAGAGAGACATGCTGCCCCACAGTCAGTTTCATCATGTTGCAAAACCTTTTTTATCCGTGCCATAAACTAACTATCCAATAAATCTGTACTATAAACTGATTTGAAATAAAAATAAGAAACTGTTTTTATGCATCAACAACTTGCTATTAGTAATAGCAAGTTGAATGAGCATTTTTAATTATTTGCTACTAACCGAAGATTGCCCACTTGGACTATGACCAGTTGTACCACAACCACAATTGCCAAATCCATAACGAGCAGAATCTGCATCTATAGTTATTTCTGTTTGGTTAATATTTTTTTCATCGTCTTCCGAAATAGATGAAGAACAACTGAAAAACGAAAGAACTGCCGTAACAGTAAAAGATAATAAAAAAAATTTAAGAAGTTTTTTCATTTTGTTACCCCTTGATGTTGAAAAAGTAAAAACATTCTAGAATTATGAAAATTATTACACCATAGCATTTTACGCAAATTTCAAGGGGAACCAAAAATATTCTGTCTAAAATTAGGATAAAAACGATATTTCTATAGTTTTATATTTAGATTTTCATCAATCCATTTTTTTCCATATTCAATATCATCAAATCTTTTCATTGCTTTTAGAATTATAAAAGCCTCTGAGATAAATTCTTTTCCATCCTCTATTTTCCCCAATTTGATTAATGAACACCCTTTATTAAATAGATGAAAAGGAAATTGTGTAAGTTTTCCATAATGAATACATGTATCAATTCCAATATTACAAAATTTCAGAACCTCTTCATGCTTACCAAATTCACCATACCAATTTTCAAGATTGAAGAGAACGACAGGATAATTTTTTGCTTTTTCTTCCTCATTTATAACTTTGTTTTCAAAGTATGAGCGCAAGAATTCCATTATTTCAATAGCTTGTTTTGTCTTTTTAAGATCATATAAAATTCTTGCAATATTATTTAAAAGTAGTAATTCTATTTTAGTAAGCAGTTTTACATTTGGTAACTTTTCAACATCATAATTTTTTAAACTTAGTTGTAATGCTTTAATGAAATTTTCTAAAGAGTCAGTTTTGCTACTATGAAAAAAGTCGTCAGCCACAGTCTTATAGAAAAGATAAAATTGTTTTTCCAAAGTATCAAGTTCATTACCACAAGTTTTATATTCTTCCAACAAATCGAATATTTCAAAATTTCCAGTCGCAATCATATCATTGATTTCATATTCAATATTTTCTCTTTTTAAGTCTATTTTGCTCATCGGTATTGCACTAGTATGCGGCCTTAAGCCCATTCTGCTAAAAAGTGCCTCTATCAACTTTCTTCCCGTAATTTGCTTTCCACTTTCAATTCTTGAAAGCGTCGAAACAGCACATAATCCATCACAGAGCTCTTCTTGTGAAATATTAAAACGCAAACGAAATTCTTTTATAATGCCACCAACAATGTATGCTTCCATAAAATAATGATATACCTGCTTTCATAAAACATAAAGATTATTTTTAGAAAAAAAACGATTAAGATAAGTTCTATATGAGAAATTAACGTCATCACATCACTGCCCCAGCGGGTACTTGAAAAATTCCGTGACAGTTTTATATCTGAATTTCGGACGAAATTTAGATATGCTAATAAAAATTTTTATAATGTATTTTAGACAATCATTCTGAAAATTCATAAAACAAATATAATCAAAAGAATTTAAAAAAATCTGATTCGCACATCTGCCGAATAGAGCTCTTCCCTTTTTCAGCTAAACAATTTAAAATCTCTTCATGCGTACAATTTGTTACAAATGCCTTAGACCTGTTGAGACTTGCCTTTGCAAGTATGTTCCGCCGTTTGAGCCGGGGATTAAATTTGTTTTTCTTATGCATCCCAAAGAGGCCAAACGGAACCGC
>CACXDK010000353.1 GCA_902766345.1 uncultured Spirochaetaceae bacterium
ATAAGGCTTAATGAATGGGTTTTGGATCAATATAAAAAACTGATTCCTGATAAAGATTTATTTTCAAAATTTACACTTTATATAGGAAAAAGAAGTGGTTCTATACCTTTTGAAGAAGGGCAAGCTGAAACTAATAGAATATTTCGTGCTGCTCATAAGTATTCAACTTTACGTGAGTTAGATATGATAAGTCCTGTGAATGAGCCTGAACGACTTGCTTCTATCCGCCGAGAATTGAATGCAGATATACAGCCTTTCCTTGATTTAAAAGGTCTTCAGTTACTTCTTACAAAACAAAAACCTTTTGATTTTTTGATGCGTATTGAACAGCTTAGATTTCAAACTCGTTGGAATCAGACTCCTCGTGTTCCTAAGACTTCTGTTTTAGGGCATTGTTTTTTTGTTGCTGTTCTGACATTGCTTTTTCAGCGTGAAACTGATGTAAAGATGTGTCCTAAACGTCTTTACAATAATTTTTTTTGTGCTTTGTTTCATGATTTGCCAGAAGCTGTAACACGAGATATTATTTCTCCTGTAAAACAAGCAACAGAAGGCTTGCCTTCCATTGTAAAAAAAATTGAGGATGAAATTGTTTCTAAAGAACTTGTTCCATTGATGGAAGATTTTTATAGAGATGAGATACTGTATTTCACTAATGACGAGTTTAAAAACAGGATTATTCACAACGGTAGTACTGTTTGTGTAAACTGGGAAGAATTGAATTCAAAATATAATAGTGATGAATATAGTCCTGTAGATGGGAAGATTGTGCGTCTTGCAGATCATTATTCAGCACTTATGGAAGCAGAACTTTCTATAAGACACGGAATTACAAGTAAACATCTTATAGATGGTAAAGCTAATCTGATAAAAGCCTACCCGAAAGGCACTGTTATAAATGGAATAGATGCAGGTGCCCTTTTTAATGATTTTTGATGCATTACCGCTAGTGTATTGTTGATTTATATCTATCTATTATATATATATGCTTGAACATATTCCCGCAATTAATTATAATCTGTATATTGCTAGATTTTTCTTTTGAAATCTCTGATAGATGTATCGTGGAGGAAATATGACTATTTCACAAATGCTTAGCCAGAGTGCATTGCTTACTCTGCTGGGAATGGGTGTTGTGTTCAGTTTCCTTATCATTATGATTTGTGCAATGTATTTGCTTCACGCAGTAATACATGCTCTTAAGCTTGATAAGGATCCTGTTCAAAAAGAGGCTGCTTCTACTGCTGCCAGTGTGCCGTCTGCAGATAACGGTGCGGTAATAGCTGCAATTGCAGCTGCTGTTCATGAAAAGTTAAGTTAATTTTTTATAATAAGAGGTTTTTTTATGTCTAAGGTTGGTATTTCCGAACTTGCGATACGTGATGCCCATCAGTCACTTCATGCAACACGTATGACTACTGCTGACATGCTTCCTGCATGTTCTATGCTTGATAAAATTGGCTATAAATTTATAGAAGGTTGGGGTGGAGCTACTTATGATAGCTGTATCCGTTTCCTTAATGAAGATCCTTGGGAGCGCCTCAGAAAACTCCATGCAGCACTTCCTAATAACAAGATTATGATGCTTTTGCGTGCTCAGAACCTTTTGGGTTATCGTCACTACGCTGATGATGTTGTTCAGAAGTTCGTAGATGCAGCTGCTAAGAATGGTATTGATTGTTTCCGTATTTTTGATGCATGTAACGATCCTCGTAATATGGAATGTGCTACAAAGGCTGCAAAAAAGTCTGGAAAGCATGTTCAGATGGCTATTTCTTACGCTGTAACTCCTTTCCATACAATTGAAAAATATGCAGAACTTGCAAAGACTTATGCTGATTTCGGTGCAGATTCAATCTGTATTAAAGATATGTCTGGTCTTCTTAAGCCTTATGATGCATATAATCTTGTAAAGGCTATAAAGGCAAAGGTTGATTTGCCTGTTGAAATTCATACACATGCTACTACAGGACTTTCTGTTGCAACTCTTCTTAAGGGGGCAGAAGCTGGAGCTGATATTCTTGATACTGCAATTTCTTCACTTTCAATGGGAACTTCTCATTCTCCTACAGAGACTGTAGTTGAAATGCTTAAGGGAACAGAGTTTGATACAGAACTTGATACAAAGGCTCTTCTTGAGATTGCTGCTTATTTCCGTGAAGTACGTCAGCACTATGCATCTCTTGAGTCTAAGTTCCTTGGAGCTGATACTCGTATTCTTCTTTCTCAGGTTCCTGGTGGTATGCTTTCTAATCTTGAAAGCCAGCTGAAACAGCAGGGAGCTGGAGATAAGATGGATGCAGTTCTTGCTGAACTTCCAAGAGTTCACAAAGATGCTGGCTATGTTCCTCTTGTAACTCCTACATCTCAGATTGTAGGTACTCAGGCTGTAATGAACGTTCTTATGGGACCTTATAAAACAATGACTCAGGACTTCCGTAACCTTATTACAGGTAAGTTCGGAAAGCTTCCTACAGATGCAAATCCTGATCTTGTAAAGAAGGCTCTTGAATTGAACGGTATGGAAAAAGTAATGACATGCCGCCCAGCAGATGAAATTCCTAATGAATGGGATAAAATGGTAGAGGAGTCTAAAAAGGCCGGTGGTAATGGTTCTGATGAAGACACTCTTACTTATGCAATGTTCCCTAACGTAGCTCCTAAGTTCTTTGCTGAAAGAGCAAAAGGTCCTATTGATGCTGCTGCAACATTTGGTGCAAAGCCAGCTCCTGCTTCTTCTAACGGCGGAAAGGGCGGAAGTTATACTGTAACTGTAAATGGAAGTTCTTACAATGTAACAACTGGTCCTGCGGGGGACACAATGAGCGTAAACGTAAACGGAACTGCTTATAATGTAACATTCGGTGCAGCTGGTGCAGCAACTCCAGCTGCTGCTCCTGCAGCTGTTTCTGTTGGTGGCGTTGATGTAAAGGCTCCTGTTGCAGGAACTTTGCTTAAGCAGTGTTTTGCTAACGGAACAAAGGTTTCAAAAGGTCAGACTGTTATAGTTCTTGAATCTATGAAGATGGAACTTGAAGTTAAGGCAACAGAAGACGGTACTATTACATATTCAGTTCCTACTGGAACTCAGGTTCAGAGTGGTCAGGTTCTTGCTTCTATTGGAGGTGTTGTAAAGGCTGCTCCTGCACCTGTTGCAGCACCTGCTGCTCCAGCAACTCCAGCTCCTGCTGCTAGCGGAAGTGGAACAAAGGTAAATGCTCCTGTTGCAGGCGTATTCCTTCGTACTGCTGTTGCTGAAGGTACTTCCGTAAAAAAAGGTGACAATGTTGTCATCATTGAATCTATGAAGATGGAACTTGAAATTAAAGCTCCTGTAGACGGAAAGGTTCATTTCCTTGCTTCAGTAGGTTCACAGCTTGCTAATGGTCAGGCTGTTGCAGAGATTCA
Organism: uncultured Spirochaetaceae bacterium; assembly: GCA_902766345.1. The sequence goes on from CACXDK010000353.1 coordinate 3,409, forward strand.
GTAATAAGGATTTGAGAATGCCTAATACAAAGACTGAAAATACTAGAAAAATTGTTTTCATAATGTTTACCATTATGATTATTGCATTTGTCGTTTCTATGTTTAGACCTAATGCTTTTGCAGAAAATTCTGCAAAGCATGAAGCTACAGGAATGGAACGCGTTATTCCAGGAACAGAAAACTGGAATGGAAAACACGACATTGCACTTGATACCTTTGTTATGAACATCTGGCATACAACAGGTATTTACAAGATGATTCATACAGCTACTGCAGAAGAACTTGCTGAAGAAAAGGCAGAAGAAGCTGCTGCAGAGCTTGCAAAAGAAGCTGGAAATGATTTTGCAGAAACAGCTCCTGGATGGCAGTATCTTCTAATGATGGCTGTTGGTTTCCTTATCGTATATCTTGGTGCTGCAAAAGGTTTTGAGCCTTTGCTTCTTATTCCAATCGGATTTGGTACGATTCTTGTAAACATACCAGGTGCAGGAATGGGAAACCCTCCTGATGGAATGCTCAACATCATTTATAATGCTGGTGTTGGAAATGAGTTCTTCCCAATGCTTATCTTTATGGGAATTGGTGCTATGACAGACTTTGGTCCGCTCATTGCAAATCCTAAGATGGCTCTTTTGGGTGGTGCAGCTCAGTTCGGTGTATTCTTTACATTGTTCGGGGTTTCACTTATGAACCTTGTTCCTGGAGTATTTGATTACAATATCCTTCAGGCAGCTGCAATTGCAATTATTGGTGGTGCAGACGGTCCAACTTCTATATATGTTTCTGCAAAGCTTGCTCCTGAGCTGATGGCAGTTATTGCCGTTGCTGCATATTCTTACATGGCTCTTGTTCCTATGATTCAGCCTCCTATTATGAAGGCTCTTACTTCTCAGAAGGAAAGAGAAATTAAGATGGAGCAGTTACGTCCTGTAAGCAAGACAGAAAAGATTCTGTTCCCAATGTTGCTTCTTGTCCTTACAATTCTTTTGTTGCCTACTGCTGCACCTCTTATTGGTATGCTTGCATTTGGTAACTTTGTAAAGCAGTGTGGTGTTGTTGAAAGACTTTCAAAGACTATGGAAAACGAGCTTATGAACATTGTTTCTATCTTGCTTTCTCTAGGTGTAGGAAGCCAGATGGCACCAGAAAAGATTATTAATGGTCGTTCTGTTGGAATTATCGTTCTTGGTCTTGTTGCATTCTGTGTTGCAACAGCTGGTGGTTTGTGTATGGCAAAGCTCATGAACTTATTCCTGCCAAAAGATAAGAAGATTAATCCTCTTATTGGTTCTGCTGGAGTTTCTGCTGTTCCAATGGCTGCTCGTGTTTCAAATAAGGTTGGACTTGAATATGATCCTTCAAACTTCCTCCTTATGAATGCAATGGGTCCTAACGTTTCCGGCGTTATTGGTACTGCTATTGCTGCAGGTGTATTCATTGCAACTTATGGTCTGTAAAAGATAAGACTTTACAGTTTAAGCTGTAAATAAAAAGAGTGTCCGAATTTTTGGGCACTCTTTTTTTGTCCGCAATATGCTGAGACTTGTAAATATTGCTAATCTGAAATAGAATAACAGAATGAATTTAGATGACTACCGCATGAA
>CACXDK010000354.1 GCA_902766345.1 uncultured Spirochaetaceae bacterium
GATTATGCGCACTGGTCGTAATGATTATGGCCACTGGCCGTAATCATTGTGCACACTGGCCGTGATAATTTTGCCAATAAACCAAGATTGGTTTATAATTTATAACTGCATCTTTATCATTTTAGAGGTTTATCCGAATCGGAATATTTCACGGATGCGAAAACCTTGAGCTTATTTCTCTTACAGCTTCTATAAGCTCGTCCATTGACTGCTTTGTAGTTGCTTCGCCAAAGCTGAATCGGACGGCAGTTTCCTTTTCTGCAGCGGATACGTTCATGCTGTCTAAAATTGGTCGCTCATGATGTCCTGCTGAGCAGGCACTGCCTGTAGAAATGTAAAAGCCTTCTGCACTTAAAGCCCTCTCCATTACCTGACCGGGAATGCCTTTGAATGCAGCCTGGACTACCCATGGAGAAAATTTTTCATCACTAATATCTTCTGCACGTCCATGCGGAATTATGGTACAGCCGTCAATAGATTTAAGTTGTTTTATAAAATCAGAAGTATATTCAATCTGCTTTTTATAGCGTTCCTGCATGGCTGTATTTGTAGAATTAATAAAGTATTTTTCAAGGCATGAAGCAAAAGCTACGGCTCCAAAAAGATTTTCTGTTCCGCTCCTTATGTTCTTTTCCTGTCCACCACCACGCAGAAAAGCTGTAATTTCCTTTGACAGATACAGAAGACCTATTCCTCTTGGTCCGCATATTTTATGTGCACTCAATGCGGCAGAATCAATGCCCTTGTATGAAAGATTCAGAGGAATTTTTCCTGCTGCCTGAACACAGTCTACATGAAAGAATGGCTTTCTTTTTCCTTTACCAACTTCTGTAAGGGCATCTGCAATTTCGTATATTGGCTGGACTGCTCCAGTCTCGTTGTTTACAGCCATTACTGTTACAAAGACTGTATCCTCCTGCAGTGCATTTAGGATGCTTTCTGCGGAAACAAAACCGTTTTTATCGGGTTTTACCGTTATGACTTTCCATCCGCAGTTATTAAGCATTTTTGACATTTCGCGTAGGGCTGGATGTTCTATTGCACTTACAATAATGCTTCCTTTTTGAGGACGCGTAAGGACTGAGAGTAGGGGAATGTGGTCGCTTTCTGTTCCTCCTGATGTAAAGAATACTTCTTTATCCTTTACTCCAAGTACTTTTGCACATCGTTTCCTGCAGTCTTCAAGTGCGGTACGTGCGTCTGTACCTGCTGCATGTATGCTGGAAGGGTTTCCCCAATGAGTAAGGGCATAGTCAAGAGCTTCTTTTGCAATTTGGTCGTCTAAAGGTGCTGTTGCTGCCCAGTCAAAGTAGTGGTCTTTTTTTACCGCACTGTTCACTGTAGTACCTCCAGAATGGAAGAATCAGAAACTTCTTTCATAATTGTCTGGCAGTAATCTTTCTGAAGCGTTACCCTTACTGTAGATGTTGAAATGTTCTTCTTGTCTTTTTTCATTACTTCAAGAATCTTTTTGCAGAATTCTTTCTGACTGCATTTATCTGTCATGATTTTTGGCATTGGATTCATATCATATCCGTACAATGCCAAAAGCTTCTTGTTGTTCTGTGCAAACTCGTTAGTACATAGACCTTCATTTACTGCCAAGTCTAAGGCTCGTCCCATGCCCCAGGCAACACCTTCTCCGTGTGTGATTTTTCCAAGTCCGGCAATTGTTTCAAGGGCATGTCCGAAAGTATGTCCGTAATTAAGATATGCTCGTTCTGCCTTTTCTTTAAAATCTGTGTGCACTATAGAAGCTTTTGCTTTTGCACATTCTTTTATTATTGTTGAAAGTGTATTTTTATCTCGTTTTAGTACTTTGTCTTTTTGATTTGCAAAAATATCACACAGTGCAGGTGAAAAAAGAAATGCTGTTTTTATGGCTTCCCCAAGTCCTGAAATGTATTCTTTTTCTGGTAAACTTTGAATGAAATCGCTCCAGATGTTTACAGACTGTGCCGGGTAAAAAGCACCGATCATATTCTTATAATTTTCAAAGTCACAACCTGTTTTTCCACCAATTGATGCGTCAACATCGGCAAGAAGGGTTGTTGGAACAAACTGGACTTTTACACCTCTTTTGAACATTGAAGCTGCAAAGCCTGTCATGTCACAGATGACTCCGCCTCCTATTCCAACAAAAAGAGCTTGTCGTGTAAAATTGTTGTCTAAGGCTGTTTTTACTATAGTTAAAACACTTTGTATTGTTTTTGCAGATTCTCCTGCTTCCAACTCAATAATTACATTTTTGCCGTCTTTTTTATTATTTACATAGTCAATGAATTGTTTTACTGGTGGCAGAGCTGCAATGGTTTTATCTGTTACAAACAGTCTACATTCATTTTCCTGTGAAGGGAAAAAAAACGAGACTAAATCTGGTGTTCCTGTAAAGAAATTTATATCTGATTTTGTAAATCCTGAATTTTCAGGATACCATAATTCTACTGTATCTTGTGGCTTTATCATAAAGCCATTTTAATATGTTTTTTTATCCATTGCAACGAGGTCGTCAATAACTTTGTTTAATCTTGCAAGTTCTCTGTCCAGCATTTTCTTATAATCCAACTCTCCTGTGACAATTCTTTCACGTTCGTCTTCCCAGTTCTGTAAATCTGTAATGTACAGGAAGTTGAATTGCGAGATATTTGCTTTTTCTGCCCACAATTGAGCCTCTTTCCAGTAGTAATATCCAGCTTCGTAGCAGGTTTTTGCTTTTTCTAGATTTCTGAGGTATTCATCTTTCCATGGGGCATCGTAAAAATAAGCTGCTTTTTTGTCATATATACGTCCAAGTCGCAGATGCTGTTCTATAAGTTTCAGGTTTAAATGCATCTGAAACAGGAACCTGTATTTTTCCCACTGTTTTTCTGTTTCAATTTTTGCTATTGCATACAGGGGATTTGCAAAATCGGCATTTACGGCCTTTTCAAGCCAGTAAATGTTTTCTATGCAGTCATCTGAGGCTTGTGCATAGTGGACATGGAATAATTTATAATAATCTTCCTTATATTTTACAACGTAAGCATTTACGTTTAATGGGATAATTAATGAGA
>CACXDK010000355.1 GCA_902766345.1 uncultured Spirochaetaceae bacterium
CGCTCCGCCAAACGTTTTACCGCAGGCATTGCTGTAGAACCAGTACCAAGACCAATCTTCATTCCGCTGAAAATTTTACCTTCCGTAATCAATGTGTCCACTGCCGAACTGGCAGCAAGAACTTTCTGCTCATCTTTAGATAAAGCCATTATATTTCCTCCAAATTCGATTAACTCTAAATTCTTTTAATATTTCATGCCCGTAAACATTTCAAATTGTTCATATCCCTGATAGCGAAGCATATCATATCCGTTACAGATGCGGCACCCTGCTTCGAGTGCCCGAGCCATAATAGGAGTTGTCTCTGGCACATAAATAATGTCAAAAACAATTTCTTTTCCAGTAAACTTGTAATAGAACCAAGGATCATTTTCAGCTGTAGCAGGGCCTCTGCACCCCATACCTTTTGATGTAGTCTGAATGATGATGTTATTATATTTTCTTGCCTTACGAAGACTGTCATCATAGGGGTCTGTAGGAAGTCCTGCATATTCAAAGCCGTACTTTTCGGCAAGTTCCTTTGCTTTGCTGACAGTTCTGTTAAAGATACAGGCTTTACCATGCAGTTTTTTTATGGCATAGGCAATAGCTTTTGCTGCCCCTCCAGCACCAATTATAGAAACCTTCTTTCCTTTTAGATTTTGCAAACCTGTAAATTCCAAAAGCGCTCTTGCAAAACCAGAAGCATCAGTGTTAAAAGCCCTCCACATTCCATCGGAACCTTTTACAATAGTGTTACTTGCACCGATTACATCTACTTTGTCTTCGCTGTAAAGAACACGCTCCAACACAGCTTCCTTATGAGGAACTGTTACAGACATTCCTTTTATGCCAATAGCATTTGCAAAATGAAATGCCTGCTCAAAAGTTTCTGCACAAACTGGAATGTAAACAGCATTTATGCCATGATCTTCAAATCCTCTGTTATGAAGCAGAGGACTTGAAGTAGCAGAAAGTGGCCATCCTGTAATTCCATATACAGAAGAGTTTTTATCAATTGACTTAAAATGATAGGTCTTGCAAAGAGTAACAGGATCCATGTGAGCAAGATTTGCTACATTTGCATTTGTTTCTTCTGGAGATGTAAAAGTCAGATAATTCTTGAGTCTTGCACTTAAAATGCGAGAAGGAACACCAAGAGGCCCCATTGCTATAAGAATATGGTTATCATCTTCAAGTTTTTCTGCTTCTTCAAAAAGATTTGAAACATCATCAAGTGTATGCGGCATGAATGCAATCTTAGGAATTTCAAATCCAGTCTGTTTGAGCGATTCAATTTTTTCACGGATATTCCTTACAGGATTCTTCATATCATGAAAACTTCTGATTATCTTTGTATCAAAAGCAATCGCCGCATCTTGAAGAGAAGGAATATGAAAATCATCTTCAAAATCTATATAATCAAAGTTTTTAGGATTACTATCATCTGTCAATGCAAGGGTACGGGCAAAAAGCATAGTTCTTGCAGCTTCGCCTTCCTTAAACTGACCACCATCCTTTACACGCCGTATTGTAAGGATACATGGCAATCCTGCCATTTGGGGAAATCTTTTCAGAACAAGACGTTCATCTTCTGAAAGAAAATCCGCCCTCAATTCAGCAATATCAACATACTTGCGATATTTATCCAGAATTTTTAAATCTTCTTCCAGTGTTCTACCGGTAAGAGTCAGACATACTTTTGGCTTTTCCATGAGCCAATTCTAGCATATTGCAGATAAAAAATCTATAAAAGTAATTGACATACGTTACTTTTAGTAGTAACTTTTTATAGAAACTAAAACAGTTCTTTATGGAGGAATTATATGAAGAAAATACTATTTACACTCATGGCACTTGCAACATTAGCTTCTACAGCAGCATTTGCAAAGGCAGAAAAGAAACAGCAGAAACTTAAGATTGGTATTGCTAAGATTGTACAGCACCCAGCTCTTGATCAGATTGAAAAAGGCATTCAGGACAGACTTAACGAACTTGGAATTGAAGCAGAATACAATCTTCAGAATGCAAACGGCGATGTAAGCACAGCAGCTCAGATTGCTTCTCTATATAAAAGTCAGAAAGTTGACGTTGCTGTAGGCATTGCAACACCAGTTGCCGTAGCTTTGGCAAACACAATTAAAAACAAGCCTGTTGTATTCTCATGCATTACGGATCCTGTAGGTGCAGGTCTTGTAAATGATGTTAATCATGGATACAGAAACATAACAGGTCTTAGCGATGCAGTTCCAACAGTAGAAGACATAAAAATGTTCAAGGAACTTACTGGCATTAAGACTTTGGGCTATATCTACACAAGCGATGAAGCAAACTCAATAAGTTCTCTTGAACAGGTTAAGGAAGGTTGTGAAAAAGCTGGTCTTAAACTTGTTACACAGAGCATTACAAAGTCTGATGAAGTAAAGCAGGCTGCAGAATCTATTGTAAA
>CACXDK010000356.1 GCA_902766345.1 uncultured Spirochaetaceae bacterium
GGACGACCAGCCTGTCCTTGACCATGAACCCAAGGTCATTATACAGCGCATCCGTAATGATGTTCTGGAGCGTCACGATGGTAATGTCGTCCTCGACCGTCTCTGAATCCTCTGGATGCAAAGAGCGGTAGAGCTGTATGAGGTAGCGCTTCTGGCCGAACAGGTCGGTAAAAACGCTGTCTTTCACCGTGCGTTTGAGCATCTTGTCAACATCGTCATGCTCCACTGGGGCTGCCTCCTACTGATAGTATACTATATATAGAAAGAAAAAGAAAGACTTTTGCATTTGTAAGGGCATGGAAGCCTTAATACACTTAAATTCGTCTGAAAAACATAAAAACTTTTGGATGTACCCGACGGTCAGCAAAATCTTTTTGGACGTGCAGCATTTTACGGATGGGCGTAAAACATAATGTTTTTTGACGAAGAAGAAAAAAAAAAATCCTTAGCCCCAACGATTTTTTTCTTGTGCCTGATTCTGAGTCCTTCATACTTATCTGATGAGATCTGATTTTACCAATCCTACATATTGACACTAACAGGACTCAAGGATATCAGAAAGCGATTCTTTCAAACTGGTACACTTTTCGGAGTATAAATCAGCTCTCTTTGTACACAAGAATTTGAGTTCTGCAAAATATTACCGCCTGAATATCTTGTGAAACAGCCAGGCGCATGCACCGTAAAGTGTGCGGTGGCGTGTGTTTAGGATAAGTTCTTGGTTTTCATTTAAAAGATTTTTCTGAAATTGCAATTGATTTTCTAATTCTTGTATTCTCTGCATATAAGAATTCCTGTCAGCTTCAAATTCGGATTTTAGTTCTGTAGTTTTTTGTTCGAATTCAGCCAGTTTAGACATGAAAAGATCTTTTACCTCTGCATTTTTTTGCTCAAGGGAATCGATTCTGGACAGGATGTTATTTCTAAACAGTACTTCTCTCTTTTCATTTTCCAGAATAAAATCATATGAATTCCATGCAGCCTCGAATGATTTTCCTTCCTCTATGCAGCTTTTCAGCCATTCAAGACATTCTTCTCTTTTAATGTCCAAAATTTTATTCACCGAATCATAATCGATAGGAGTGTTCAATAAGTCGCTTTCCAATATTTCTTCAAGAGAAGATACTATTCTGTCTTCAAGATGAAGAAGTTTTGCAAGAGACTTTATCCGTTCTTCTCCTCGCCACTGCCATTTATTGAACACAACAACGAAAGGCTTGTTGAAAATTATTGCGAAGCACATGCCATGGAAAGAATCCGTTATGAAAAACTCGCAATTCTCTATCATTGAAAGCCATTCTTCATTTTTTATTTTAAGATGTGTTTCTAAAGACCATGGAGCTTTGTCATTTATATAAGAATCTGTCGCAGAAAATATCTGTTTAGTTCCTAGCGAAGCCGAACAAGTTCTTATCAAATCAGCTCTTTCTTCTGTCGGGTCAAGAATGTAAGCTCCCATATATGGTACATCAGGAATTGTCATTCTTCCAACTTTTGCCAGCTCTGAATATTCAGAAGCACGAGTCAGGAAAACAGGATCGAGGACAAACTTCCCTTCAACACCAAATTCATCTCTTAAAAGATTTACAGAAGATTCTTCACGGACACTTATTTTCTGAAATCTCTTCAGAAAAAATGAAACCTTGATTTTTAATTCGTCTGTGCCTTCAAAATGATCCGTTGCAAAGGAAGTTCCATAAGAAAATTTATACTTATTGCTATGTATCCAGTCGCAGACAGAATGAAACCCCATATTTTCAATAAAAATGCTTCTGAATATCTGATCGCTTGCTACCATGAACATGGAACAAAGATTATTTTGTGCGCTCAACTCTATTTTTGAAGATTGATTTACAAGAACATCATATTCAGGATAAGGATTTTTTATAAAAAAACTGAATTTATCTGTGGCATTCACATTTTTGAAATCGTTTGCCATAATACAGTCGTTAGGTATATCGATCAGCAACGTTGAATACCCAAGATTTGTGACAGTTCTGTACAGAGACCAATTTGTAAGATTATTGCCGTAATTCCAGTTTAAAAGACACACCATTCCGATGTCATGCTTATGCTTCAAAATCTGTTCTGCGCACTCTTTCAACGAATGAGACCTTTTAAGCTGCATAAGCCTTTTATAAGCTCCATCAGATGATTTTCTTCCGTCATTACCAATTCGATTACCTTTACCTCTTGCCCATTCATCAGGAACCTGTTTTATTATTGCAAAATCTTCGGATACGGAAGCTAAAAACTTTGAAGCATTTTCATTATTCACCAATATCAGACTTGTACCTTTGCCATCATTCAATGAAGCATCATGTTGTTCAATTCCCCAAAAATCTCCGAGAGAAATATCCCCCTGACGAGGGAAATCTGCAAATTTACAGTTTTCGCAAACATCATTTCTAGCTGCTACGGAGTGGAAAAGAGATTGATAAGTATCCTTTTCAATTCCTCCAATTGTAGGATACAAAATACTTCCATCTTTAAGTTTTATTTGATAACCAAATGGAGACCATCCGTTATGTTTGTGCCGAAAATTAATCTCTGAAATATTTTTTATTCCATACGACTGTTCAAGATATTCTCTAAACAGAACAATTGATGGAGAACAAAAACATACAAAATCTATTGCCAGCAAACTTTCATTATTTGCTTGAAGTCCAAGAAAAGATTTAAAGCCTGCAATCTGACATGGTGTTCCACAATAAAGAACTTTTTTTCCAGCGTCCAGAGCATTCTTGGCTTCCTGAAATGTAAGAGAAACATCACTTTGTGCATATTTTGATTTTCGAAGTAAATTCAACTCTTTTTCTTCGGTAACACCTATATGTTTTATATAAAAATCCTCTGTCCATGCTGCACCAAAGACAACACCCCCATCTTTTATAATCTTTTTAGCAAATACAGAAAAAGCACCTCCACTTGAGGATCCGATTCTTATTTTATCCTCTGCAATAGCCGCATAGGTTGCCAATAATGTATTGGTATTTTCTTTATAGATAAGGGTTGGACATGCATCACAGCATTTTGCGCAATTCATGCAAGAGTTATTGTTAATAGCAGGATGATAAAAGCCTCCTTCATTAAAGACCATCGAAATTGCATTCGTAGGACAAATATTTCTACAGGCACCACATCCAGTACAAAAATCATTTTTTTCTATAAGTGACGGCGCTTTTTTTTCGAAGCATCCAAGAAGTACCCAATCATCAGAATATTCAAAGCTTCTTTTTGTAAGTATGAAATCATTTCTATAAAGTATGTCAATTATGTCTTGTGAGTAAAGCTGACTATATGAAAACTTTTCTTTACCTTTATGAGAAATAATGATTTTACGAACATGTTTCGTTGCCTGAGTTAAAACAGAATCAATATCATCACAATACCCGATAAAACCAGCCATGAACGCAACATCTGCATTTATATCAGGAAAATCGTCTTTGTTTATATCACAGAGAATAGTTCTTTCACTTCGTTTTTCATAATCTATAGGATAGTACTTTACATCAGGTGCAAGTAATTTACGAAGATATTCAGCTCCTGCTCCAAAATCAATTACAGATTTATCACTATTATCAATAAAACCTGCTAGAACACGCATTCGTTTCTTAAACAGTTCACTGTCCAAAGGTAGAACTTTCTGTACATCTTCCCATTTTGCATCAGCTTGCTTTATTTTATTCATAAAAATACTCTCTTTAATCTATATTAAAAGTTTACACATTTTTTAAATGAGATAAAGATTTCAGCTTTGCCACTACACATACGTATACCCCCCCCAGAGATAAGTAATTAAGAGGCGAGAAAAAAATGTGTACTTCGAATTAAACATATCATGTTCTTTAATAATTAATGAAAAAACAATTTCAATTGGAAAA